>JAGRAA010000504.1 GCA_020435185.1 Bdellovibrionales bacterium
GCCAAAAAATAAAAGCGGGTCAAATCGTAAAAACGGCTTCTGAAATCATGAGCGGAAAAGGTGGGGGCCGACCAGATTTCGCTCAGGGATCAGCTCCAGATAGAAGTAAAATCCAAGAAGCCTTTAAAGCTATTGAAGAATGGGTCACCAGTCTTTAAAAATAATTTTGTTGTATAGGGATCTCTTCGGATTAGTTAACATACCAACTCGTTGAACTCGACGAGTTGGATTCTAAATTATTGATATAGAGGTTATAAATGGACTCAACAAATCCACCCTCTGAAGAGCCTTGAGCTCCACTGTTAAATATTTCAACCATAGGATCACGGTCCCCTGAAGTGGTTTTATCAATCGTAAAAGAAGAAGACCCTCCCAATAAAAGAGGTTGATAGATTTTTTGTCCGTTGGTCGCTACACAATACTTACTCTTATCTACCCCAATGCCTTGAAATAAGCCAAAATGATTGAGAAACACACAATTCTCCCCAGATTCACACAAGCCATCACCATCCCCGGTAGAATCCAATATTTCTGTAGCATTTACTAAATAAGAAGGATTAAATAGTCCATCTTGAAAGATGGCCTCGGTCTCCATATCTCCTGTGCAACCTCCTCCATTGATGGCAATTTTAGAAGAGTTATCTCCATTTACATTATCTAGACCATTGCTAACACTATTTAAACTTGTATTGTGAAAAATATTATTGTTTTCAATAGCAGCACTATAGATCCTACACGCTTCACTCAAAGAACAGTTCGATCTTGGATCTGTACTTTGTCCAAAGTAATCCCAGGGATAACTCGTAGAAACACTAAACCATACCTGATCTGTTTCAATTTCTGAATATCGATAAGGGAGACTTGTTGTCTCGTTGACAAAGGGTTTACTGATAGAAAAAACTCCAGTGGCATTTCCGAGGCCACTATAGCTCAAGACCTGACTATAAGTATGAGTTCCGCTATCCGTCCCGGTAAAAGAAATCTGTGAACCTTGAGAATAAATAACATTTGTCAAAGCATAGGTGTCTTGTGCTGTATTTAACGCATTAATATCTGACACTTCATTTCCTAAAACGAGCAATTGAGCGAGATTGTTACTGGAGGCCCATGAATCAAAATAAATTCCATAATCTTTGTTATCGGCCACAAAGGTCTGACTAATTGTATTTTGCGTTCCACCAATTTTGAAGCCACTTTGGTAATTGCTTTTCACCGTCATTTGATGAAAAAGGTTATTACTACAACTGGAGTGAATACAATTTACCCCAGACACCCCATTGTTGGCCGCCAAAGCTTTTATAAAAGTATTTCGAGAAGATCCTTGAGTGTTTTTGTATAAAGCAATCCCACTGTAACCATTGTTATAGGACTTAAGATCTACAAATTTGTTAGCAATGCCATCGCTCAGATAAATTCCATCCATTGTATTCGAATTCACATCTAAGTGATAAAAAGTATTGGCTGTTGCTCCTTGAATAAGAAGACCCTGAGTAGAATTATTTGCAATGTTTAAGCCATTAAACTCATTTCCCGTTACGCCAGCAGACAGAATAACTCCAATGTACGAAGACGATTGCGTGGTTTGCGTAAAGGTATTTCCTGTGGGAGAACCGGATCCTCCTACTATAGAAACGCCTGAGCTGCTTCCTTTTACATGATAATCCACAAAACGATTGTGAACAGAAAGACTTTTAATGCTTAAGCCCGTTCCTAACAGCCCCGTATTTTCTATCTGACCTTTAAATAGATCATTATAACTCGAGCTATCGAGATATACTCCGTAAGAGGTTCCATCTCCGTACTGACTGACCTCTAGACCCATCAAAGAATTATAACTTGAATTTAGTGCCTTAAATCCATACTGATTACGTTCCGCAAAAATATTGCTAACCATGTTGAACCGTGAAGAATTCATCATTAACCCTATGCTGATTATCGGTGAGACCGACGAATTTCTAATCATCGAATTTCTCACCATAGTCCCCATAGTGTTGTCTAAGTGAACAATACCCAGTCCTCCTGCACCCACATTTGTGGTCGAAGCCTCAATCGCCACCTCCAGCCAAGCAAAGTTCTTACCACTTAAGTAAACACTTGTGCTTACTCCTGTATAATTGATCTTTACCGATTTTAAAGTCACCAAAGTCACATTGTCGGCGTAAATCATCATAGAATGAGGAGCCG
>JAGRAA010000505.1 GCA_020435185.1 Bdellovibrionales bacterium
GGGATACTCACAATGGTTTTGATGTCGTTGGGATTTTTAATCAATCAATTAATTAATCTGGCTATTATTGTTCTGGCTGTTATTGGTGCCTATAGAGCTTACAAAGGAGAAATGAAAGAACTACCATTTGTCGGTCAATTTAAGATTTTGAAGTAGTTTAAGACAGCAATATTATGCCAGAAGGAATTTATGAAAACTCAGACCCCTATCCCACACAAGAACAGCTGGATCAGTCCATAAAAAACACTTTGGATGAGTTGGGTAAAAAGATGGCTGAATGGAACATAATTGTTAAACAACTTCGGGAACACTATATGCAACTAGGAACAGGTAGATTATCGGATGATGATACCAAAGATCAAATTAAGTATCTTGAAGATTCTCTTGCAGTCTCCATAAAATCTATTAAAGACCTGCAACAAATTCTTAAAGCTCATCATAAAATAGAGGATAGTTTATAACTCTAGCCCACAAAACTTTTTTCCTAGGAATCGGACAGGGTATTTGAACTAGGTATAGTAGTAAATAAAAGAAACCCCGATACCACTGGGGTTCGGGGCTGGTTTGTCTGAGTCCTGACGGAAGAAGATGGTTTTTTGAACATCATCCTTCGCGTCTAACAGACTGCATCTGTTCTTCAAGCTTTTGGTCACAATCTTCGCAGAACCGGCTATTTTTAGCGAGTACTTTTTTGTCATCTCTGCACTCATTGCAGACACCCGCCGGTCGTTTCATAGAATCCAGCTCGGCTTTACACTCAGCACACATGCCAGTTTGGGGGACGAGAGGCTTCGAGTTGCCATCACACCATTGGCAGAAACCAATCATATTCCGCTCTTCCATATAATAAAGTCTTGTTCCGTAAAGAATGATGAGCCAGCGGTTTACTTCACTCGCACATTTGAAAGTGTAGTCGTCGTAGATGCCACGAGTTAACTGGTTGTTCAGCCTTTGGCCCCATTTCTCCAAGCGTACTTTAATTAACGTTTGAATATCATCAGGTGCTACTAATTTCATGATGTCTTCCTTTCAGATTTTTGATTGTTGGGCGGGGTGCCCGGTACTACCTGAGGGTATTTGTACTACTAATTTATATTCATGTCCATAGGAGTCTATATTTATAACACCTTGCAAAGATTTTAAAATAGCGTATACTCCTACCCACATACGCAGGGATGCGATCTCGAATGAGTCCTGGTGGTGAGATTTTCATAACGTACGCGGAGGTAATAAATCACGGTCGTGATGTTTTTATGCATCGGGTAACAAATTAATAACTAAGGAGAGCGCTTTTTGCGTGATTTTCTGTTTTTAGTTGTTGCCTTTCGTAACTATAATATATGGATACAATAGAAGTTTCAGTTGGGCATTTGCCGCAACGACGGTTTGAGAAAGCGTCTGCGCCAAGGATCCCGCTTCCAGATCTTATCGAACCACAACGGGAGTCGTACAAGTGGTTTGTTGAGACTGCACTAAAAGAGATTTTTAAAGAATTTTCACCAATTTCTGACTACTCAGAAAAGAAGTTTGAACTGGTGTTTAAGAAGTACGAAATGGGTGTACCAAAGTACTCTCCAGAATTTACTAAAGAAAACAAAAGAACTTACGAAGCACCGCTACGAGCCACAGTAGTTCTAAAGAACAAGACTTTCGAAAGCGAGAAGGAACAAGAAATCTTCATGACAGACATCCCAGTGATGACTGACAACGGAACTTTCATAATCAATGGTGTGGAGCGTGTTATCGTGCCACAACTTGCAAGAAGTTACGGTATCTTCTTTACTGCCCAAGAATCAAAAGGGAAGACTCTCTTTGGTGCTAAAATCATCCCAGCTCGAGGAGCCTGGGTTGAGGTTGAATCTGAAGCCGATGGAGTGATTTATGTAAAAATTGACCGCAAGAAGAAATTCCCAATTTCATCTCTACTTCGAGTACTTGGAGTTGAAGACGAAAAAGCCATGATTAAACTCATGAAGGGAATTG
>JAGRAA010000506.1 GCA_020435185.1 Bdellovibrionales bacterium
GTTTGGCTTATCGGGGTCGGGCCTAATCAGTTTGGTTTCATATATATACCAGGATGGATCGTATTGGTTATGTGGTTTGTGCCAGATCTGGCGGGCTATCTCTCTGAACTCAAAGAAATGGGTGGCATTGCATACACGGCTCATTTTGGTGGAGAATTGGCGGGAGTTCTTATGGGAGTATTTATTTACTTAGTAAGATACTATGGTGATAAAAACTGGTTGGATGCCTTCGAAAATGGCGTGCGCTACAAAGCGTTTGAGCGCACCAATGGATTTCAATAAGAACAACATTTTTGAGCCAATTTATATTAGGCTTCCTCTGAGGGAGCAAAACCTCTCCTCATTGTATTTTCTGTAAAGCAGATCGGATCGACGAAATTTAATAAATAGTCAGGACCTCCGGTTTTGCTGCCGATACCCGACATTTTGACTCCTCCGAAAGGATGGCGATTGACCATGGCTCCAGTAATAGATCGATTGATATATATGTTACCGGCTTCTATATTTTCTTTGAAGTAAGCAATATTTCCGGGGCTACGAGAATAAAGTCCCGCAGTAAGTCCAAACTCAACCCCATTTGCGATTTGAATGGCTTCTTCAATGTTCTTCGCTTTGATGATGGCTAAAACAGGTCCAAAAACTTCTTGTTGAGCTATTTCAGATTGAGGGTCAACGTTGATAAATACAGTGGGAGGAACAAAGCATCCCTCAGAAGGTGCTTCTCCTTGAAAAGCCATAGAGCTATTTTCTTTCGCTCGATCAATCATACCATGAATTTTTTCACAGGCTTGCTGGTCGATCACTGGTCCCATATAGCTCACAGGATTCTCAGCATAGCTTACGTTTATGGATCGGGTAGCCTCTACAAAGCGTTCCACGAAGCGATCATAGTTTTCTTCTAAAACAATGGCTCTAGAGGCCGCAGAGCACTTTTGTCCAGAAAATCCGAAGGCTGAGTAGAGTAGACCCGAGATGGCTTCATCTAAATCTGCATCGGAGTCTACAATTAATGCGTTTTTTCCACCCATTTCAATAATACATTTTTTTACCGTTCGTTGACCGGGATCGTACTGCGCGGCTTTGCTATATATATGTAAGCCAACTTCCTTGGACCCTGTAAAACAAATGAGGTCAACATCTTTGTGACCTGTAAGGTATTCACCGACCTCTTCCCCTCGGCCAGAAAGAAAATTAACTGCACCAGGCGGGACTCCTGCTTCTTCTAAAATTTTCATAAGCTCATAGGCTATTGCAGTGGTTTGTTCAGCAGGCTTCATGATCACTGTGTTTCCGGTTACTAAACTGGCTGAAACCATTCCTGTTAAAATGGCGAGAGGGAAGTTCCAAGGAGAAATTACTAAACTTACTCCCTTTGGTTTATAGGTGTACAAGCTTACTTCTCCAGGAATGTTTCCTATTCTTTTGGGAGCAACCAGTTCTCGCATATGACGAGCGTAGTAACGGCAAAAATCTATGGCTTCGGTGACATCACCATCTGCTTCACTCCAAGGTTTGCCGGCCTCCACAACTATGGTGGCAATTAAATCATATCTTTTTTTGATCATGAGCTCAGCAACCTTATCAATTATATCAGCACGTTTTTGTGCATCGACATGCTTCCATGTCTGCCAAGCCTCTCTCGCCGATTGGAGAGCGAGTTCTGCGTCTTCAACAGAGGCGTTTCCGACTTTAGTCACTAATTGAGAATTATGGGAGGGATTATAATGTTCTATGAATTGACCAGCTGATTTTTTTTGTCCGCCGATCACAAGAGGACACTCTTGACCCATTTTTTCTTTAAAGCGTTCTAAGGCTTCAAGCGTAAGATCTCTATGGGTCTGTTGAGTAAAATCTAATAAGGGTTCATTATAAAAATGGTTTTCATCAATAGATTTTTCTGAGCTCGGATTTAGGTTTAAGCTAGGGTCAGATAAAAGCTTATCCGTAGAAACATTGTCAGCAAACTTTGATCTTAAAAAGGACTCATTAGAAGTGTTTTCGAGTAAACGTCTGACGAGATAGGCCATCCCTGGGATAAGCTCACCTACGGTGGCATACTCTCGAATTCGAAATCCTTTTTCAACAAGAGACTTTTTGAAGCCGTCGGCCATTCCATAGAGCATTTGAATTTCAAAGGCGTTTTTTGGTAGCCCTATTTTTTCTGCATAGGCAATACCTGTAGAAATGGATCGAATATTGTGAGATCCAATAGCTAATTTAATATGAGGGTAGTTATCCAATAAAAGTTTTAGGCATTTTTCGTAGTTTGCATCAGATTCTTTTTTAATAGTGTATACGGGTATAGGCCAGCCTTTTTGTTTTGCTAAAATGACTTCGTAGTCCCAGTAAGCTCCTTTTACGAGTCGTATTGAAAAAGGTGTCTTTCTTTCTTTGGCGAAATGAGTAAGTTTTTCTAGATCCTTATAACTGTCCCTCAGATAGGCCTGGATAACTATTCCCCAATGAGGATAATCAACAAACTCTTCTTCACTTAAAATTTGTTTGAAGGTTTCGATGGTGATATCTTTATGATGATAAGATTCCATATCAATATTAACGAAAACGTTGCTTTGTTTGGCTTTTAAAAATATGGGTCTCAATCGTTCTTTTAAGATGTCTATTGTTCCTTGCCAGTTTTTCTCATTGATTTGTGAATACAAAGAGGTCAACTTCACCGAAATATTGGTTACAGGAATTTCTCCTAGAGAATCAGTATCCAATAATGGGTTGGGTTTCCATTTTTTTGATTCTTTCACAAAAAACTCTAAAAGTTCAGTGTATCTTTTGTGATAATCTTGAGCTTCAGTTTCTGATAAAGTGATTTCTCCTAAAAGATCTATTGTAAAACCCAGGTTATTTTTTCTCGATTTCACCAAAACAGGAAGGGCCTCATTGGGGGACTCTCCGGTAATGAACATTTTTGCCATCTGTTGTACATTTTTTTTGATGGCTTTAGACATGAGCCCGGGAGCTAACGAGCCCATTCCCATTCCCATATTGAAAACAGCAGGAAGCTCACTTCCTTCTTCTTCTATAAAGTATTCTTTGAGGTGCTTAGACACTTCGGAGCTGGATTGGAGGTAGGGGAGAACATCTACAAAACGAAACATTTGCGTTTTGAATTTATCGTTCTTCATGCTCCATTCCATGATTCTTCCGTACCACCAATCTTTGTTAAAGAGTGAGGGTGAAGATTTTGAAATGGAATTGAAAATATCTTCACCGAGGGTTTTAATATTTTGCTCGAATAGTTCATTGGATTCATTTTGTATTGTTTTCATGGGGCGAAGTATTTGATTTGGCTGTTAAAAAATCAAGATCAAACTAAAATCTTGCGTTGCAGCACCCCC
>JAGRAA010000507.1 GCA_020435185.1 Bdellovibrionales bacterium
GAGAAGCTCTGCATTTTCATCAACTTCATTGTTTAGAGGTTTTTTATCTTGATCTACGATTTGTAGCTTCTTTTCATTCATAGATTTTGACTTTTTTGAGCTTTCGCTTTCAATTAATTCTATGGTGACTTTTTCTTTTTGAGTTAAATTTGTGTTGTTTGAAAAAAAATTGATACCGCCCCAAAAGCTGATGTGGATTACAATTGAAAGAGTTAAAAATACAAAAACAGAGTATTTAATCATAAGAGGCCTATCGGTATTTTTACTTATTTTTTTAAAAATAATTGTGAAGGGCGTATTTATTTAATGACAGAGTGAGAGAGGGCTGTAGAATAATTTATATGGGATTTGAGGTATGGGCCCAGACAGACGTCGGGCTAAAAAGAGAAAAAAATGAAGACTCCATTCTTGTAGATAAAAAGTGTGGTCTATTTATTGTAGCCGACGGAATGGGTGGGCACGAGGGAGGCGAGGTCGCTTCTAGCATCGCAGTGAGAACAGCACATGAGATTATATCAAAATATGCTAAACAAGACTCTAATGGAAACGGTCAAACCTCTGAAATGATCAGGACTGCTTTTTCTGAGTCCACTCGAAGAATTTTTAATAAAAGTCATGTTGAAAATCCAAAGTTAGCGGGAATGGGTACGACCATGGTCCTAGGTTTTTTAAGCAAGGGGAGTCTGTTCGTTGGCAATGTTGGAGACTCTAGATGCTATATGTTTAAGAACAATAAACTTTGGCAAATTTCAGAGGACCACTCTTTGGTTCAAGAGCAAATTAGGGCTGGTCTTATACGTGAAGAGGACTCTGAGAAGGTTGTTGGTAAAAATGTAATTACTCGTAGCGTTGGGTTTGAAGATAGAGTTGAGACAGATGTTTTTGTTAGAAAAGTGGATAAGGGTGAAATGTTTTTGTTTTGTTCTGATGGCTTGTCGGGCTTGGTGAGCGATAGAGAAATCGGAGAAGTTTTAGCGACGACAGATAACTCTAAAGCTGTTCCTCGTCTTATTAGTATGGCCAAAAAGGCAGGTGGAGACGATAACGTCTCAGTGGTACTTGTAAAAATCATTTAATTTCAAAGAGTTAGAGTCTTTTTTAAAGATTTTATTGACGCCTCAAATCAATTAACCTATTTTGCTCTTAATTTATTCTTATAAAAGGGTCCTTGGGTTTATATTGAATGGTAGAGGGCTATACTTCGCATATAGTTTTTGTAACACTTTATTTGTAACACTTTAATGGTGGGTCTAGATTTGGATAGAAAAACATATACAGTATTAATTACTTCCAACAGAAAGGGTCGTACTCAGTCGATCACCGTTTCGGCGGCCTGGCTAAAAGCTTTGTTATTATTGGGACTGGTAGGAATCGTGGTTCTGTCAGCTTCTTTGGTGGATTATGTGGGGCTGCTTTTACAGTCTGGAGAGAACAAGCGCTTAAAGGCAAAAGCCAATTATTTAGAACGGCAATTTAGAGTGGTTGAGAGTAAAGTGGATACGCTTGAGAAGTCCTTAGAGCGTGTGAATATGCTCACAAAAAAAGTAAAGATTATTACGAATATCGATAATGACGATCTTGAACTGGCTGCTTCCATTGGCCCTATTCCAAAAGTTGGTCAGGGTATGAAGAATGAATTAGAAGAAAGGGAATATCCTAGAGTTCCTGCTTCTGAGTTACATTTTGTAGAGGACTCTTTGTTTGTTAAAAAGCCTCTTTTAGACATGGACAAAGGGGAGCTTCATTCTATTTATGGAAAAGGTTATTCTACTTTATCTATTCGAATTGATAAAACTGTAAAGCTTTCAAAATTAAGAGAACAGAGTGTATTGAATTTGGTTAACGTGCTCGAAGAAAAACAAAGTTTGTTAAATGCCACTCCAAGTATCATGCCGGTAAAGGGATGGTTTACTTCTCGATTTGGCTATCGGTTAGATCCATTTACCGGAAAACCAACTATGCATACAGGACTAGATATTGCGGCTTCTCCAGGGTCTCCGGTATTTTCTCCAGCAGCTGGACTGATATCCTATATCGGTTACGAAGCTGGATATGGGAAGATTATATCCATCGATCATGGAAATGGGGTTACGACTAGATTTGCTCATAATAGTCAGGTCTTTGTGGATTTGGGTCAGAAAGTTCAACGAAGAGATGTTATTGCAGCCGTTGGAAGCACTGGGCGTTCCTCAGGACCTCATTTACATTATGAAGTTCGTATTCAAGGAATTCCTGTCGATCCATTTAATTATATTTTAGATAAAAACTAATCATTGGCTTTTTCACCCTAAACTTCTTTATTTAGATATTTGCTCAATTAAACAAGATGCGCACAAGTTGCGCGCACAAATCTTTGTTTGCATTTTTTATGCAGAGTTCCCCTTTGCATGTTTCATGTATTACACGCATGTTTGGTACAAGGAGGGAAAATGAAAAATACATTTACATTATTATTGTTAACAACACTGATTTCGGCCTGTTCATCTATTGATGTCAAAAAAGAGGAGGTTCGAAAAATAAATAAAGTCGCAGTGGTAGGATTCGAGTTGATACAAGAGTTGCCAAATGAAGTTACTCTTTCTTTGGGGGGAACATCATCTGCCGATTCAAACGTGGCTATGATGGGTGAGCCGGCTATTCCGCATCAACACCCTGCGATTTCTATGATGTATCAGGCTTTGAATAGGAAGCTCAAAAAAAGTTTAAAGTGGCAAGTTGAAGGTCTCAAGGATTTAGAGGCAAATGAGTATTACCAGTCTATATTTAAAAGTAAAATGACGGGATGGAAATCCAGAGCAATGATCCCCAAGGGGACAAAGCTTTATACTCTTAAAAATATGTTAGACGGTTTCTCTGTTATGACCTTAAAGCCAGAAGAGAGAAAAGCTTTAGCGAGAAAACTAAATGTAGACGCCATCGTTGTTGCTGCTCTAGAGACTAAACTCGTAAGTAAAGCGTCTTGGGCTAGCCTTGTTGGCGGAGGAAAGTTCACTCCACAGGTAAAATCTCGGTTTTATGTATACTCATCTCACACTGGTGAAGCCATATGGAGTGACGTCAATGCAATGGGAAAAGAGTCCACAAAGAGAATTGGTCATTGGGCGGGTATTGCAGATTTAGAAAAACTCATTAAGGCGTCTTTGGAATCTGCAAACGATAGCTATGCACAGGTAATTTCAAGATACGAACAGTTTTAATTATTTTTATTTAAAGGAAGGTTTATGAAAGTGTTTTATGTTTTTTCAATATTATCTTTACTTATATTAGCGTCTTGTAGTGCGAGTGTAGATACTCCAAAGTTTGATCCTGTAAAAAAGACCGAAGTAGATACTCCAAAGTTACAAGAGTTTCAAATATCATCTAATGACCAAGAGATGGTGAATAAAATAGTTATGAACAACCCTCAAAAAATGAGTGAAACTTTTGAGTTTATGTTTGCTCCACAGGCAATGACTGCCGCCGAACTTTCTAGTTATACCTATGATACCACAGGATGTTTTCCTGATGAGTACCAGATATATATGAAATGGGTGCGATTGAATCCAAGTGACAATGAAGTTCTCAGTGAGGAAGTTGTCAATTATGGTATGAAAATTCAGGCCGAGCCAGCTTATGCCTATAAACTCAGTGTAAATATTGTGGGAGCCGATCGATGTAGTAAATTTTATTTTAAATTTATTTTCAGAGGAACTGAAGTGGAAATGCGACCGATCGCCACTGGAAAAGACAATGCTAAAATCTTAATATGTGAAGATACTCAATCTTGGGCAAAGATTGATTTTTCTAAAAGTGACTTTGCAAATCATTATTTTAGTGATGTCACTACAGAATATAGAGACTGGTCATCAGGAGACAGTTTTAAAAGGTTTTCAACAAACTCGATTATTATTTATCAAAATGGAACTCAAGTTTCTCTAGGTTTTTCAAATCCAGACGAGAATGAGTATTTTGACATTAAAACATCAGATTTTGTCACTGCTAAATTAATTATATCAACCTCTTCAAAAGAAGAGGAAGTCAATTGTCGTTTTTATCAATAATCTTTTTAGAGATTTGATCAAAAAACTGTACACTTAATTGATATATTTTTTGTGTAGAATTCGAAGAGCTTTCTTTAATAATAAAGTCTGAAAGCTCTTCGAATGATTCTCTAATTTTTTTCTTGAACAGAGGGAGTTTCTTCATATCTATTGTAATGGTTTTGCTTATAAATTCTCGATCAAGAACACTTCTACTTTCTATCGCCAATTGGGCTCTTGTTAAAACATCTATATGATAATTTTGAATGGAGGCAGAGGGGACGTCCTCAGAAGATTTTAAGAAGCCATCTATATTTTTTATATAGATATTATTTCTCGAATATATATATTTAAGTTTTTCTAGAGTTGCAAGGCAGATTTCTATATCTTGTTCAGAGACATCTCCTTCAAGAGATTCAATGATAGAGGCAAGAGTGGCGTTTTCTTTTAAGACTTCAATAAGTTCTATAATCACAAAAAAATACCATTTTGTCATTTGTCTCATTTCTTGGTTGGAGAGGGAGACATAATTTTCTGATCCAGGCTTATTCATCTCTAGAAGTTCACAGATTTTCTGAATTTCTTTTGGATTCGAAGATTTTTCTTTTTTTACTAGCAAGGTCAAATAGGTAATTTCTTTTGGGGTAAAATTGAAATGTTGAGTGATCTTTTCTTTCATTTTTTCGCTCATCATTCTTTGGCCTTTGACGACCATCCCTAGTGATCGATCTGAAGAGTAGCCTAACTGTTTGCTGAGTGATCTTAATGAGGTTTTAGGCTTTTTTGAATGT
>JAGRAA010000508.1 GCA_020435185.1 Bdellovibrionales bacterium
AAAGAGTATGAGTGGATAGTTTAATAGGAAGATTTTTTTTCGCTCTCTCAGGAGACATCCACCATCTTTTATTGGGATGATTTAAAGCAAAAAGAGATTCAGGAAGAAAGATAAAACCACAAAGACCTAAGAAGTATAACGAGGCGATGCTGGAGTGAACCATGTTAAACTGAAATCCGTATGTTCCTACGTAGAAATTATTAATTAAAACAAGAATAGCGGTTAGAGGGACAGAGATCTTAATGCTTCGGTGGGCCTTCCAAATAAGGGGGGATTGAACAATTAAAAGCACAAAAATAGTGAGATTCAAGTCAGTCATATGTCCTATTTGATCAACGATAGCATATAAGGGGAGTTCAAAAAGATAAGCGCTTTGAACGGGCATAGAAAGAGCTAAGGCTAAAAATCCAAAGGAAACTAGGGAAAAAGGCCAAGGTCGATAAGTCATTCGCTTTGTCCTTGTTGAGAAAAATGAAAACAATAAGAGGATATTTTTCTTACATATTTTTTTGCCTCGGAGAGATTGTCTGAATTTAAATAATTTTCTCCGTTTGTTTTGATAGCATAAGCAACACGTGCGGCTCCTGAGTTATAGCTAGCGAGAATTAAATTTGTTTTCGTATATTCGTTTTGAGATAAATTTTCTTGAATGAGTTCAAGGTTTTGAGGTTTCCCCCAATAATCTACTAAATACTCTAAGTATAAAATTCCTCCTTGGATGGATAAATCAGGATTTAACCGCCAATCGTCTTTTGAGGTGAGTTGTCCTGTGCTTACTAAAGGCTTTAAAATGAGTATGGGTAGTTTTTTAATCTCTGGAGCCCTTGGCCATTCTTCTTTAAACTCTTGAATCTGTAGGTCAGCAATGGGAGTCACTTGGGTGAGACCAATGGCCTTTGACCAGCTAATGGCCTTTGGGTTAAAGCTCGACTCTTGTGCAACAAGAGCGGCGACGAGATTGGGGTTTAATTTGTGGTTGGTCGACCACTTTTGTATACTCTCTAAATAGTGTGCTTTAGGTTTGAAGGGAAAAGTGGTTTGAATAGGAGCATTAGAGAATAGATCACAATAGGGCGGTTTCCATTGAGTTTGTATTATATTTTGAGGAGAAATGATTTTATCAAGAATGGGTGAGGGGTTCTTTATATACTTAAAGGTGAGAGAATGGTCAGATTGGGTGGTGAGTTCTAGGCGTTGAACATCGATGGTCCATGTATTCGAGTTCTTCGTTATTTTTGCGTGCTGCATAAGGTGAAGAGTAATATCGCTTCCTTGATAAAAGGCTTTTATTTGAGCTGTGTTTGGAATTCCATCGGGATCTGTAAGAATGACTTTAAAAGGTGATCTGGCATGTAAAATTTGGCGTTCCGGATAAAAGCGAAAAAAAGCTTTTCCAGAAAATTCTTCTTCATTTTCGATACCGTCTTTTAATTTTAAAGAATTTAAAGGTCCAAAAGGCGTAACTGGCCCTACACACGCTGGTAGACTCGTGGCGAAGAGCAGAAACAAGCACAATTTAAACATATTATGCTATCGGTAAATAGCGTCATACCTAAATATCAAAAAGTTCGACAAAGCTTTAAAAAAACTCTAACTACTTAAAAATGCTTTTTTTTAAAGAGTTTGAGAGATAAAGATATTTTTATATTAACAGCATGTTTTCAATCATTGAGGAAGGCCTAGAGATGTATCAAAACAAAACGAGAAGAGAATTTTTAGAGTTCATGGGGCGAGGGGCTTTATTAGCATCGGTTAGTCCATTAATTTCAAGCTGTTCTATAAGTGAAAAGAAAAATAATTTTCAAAAGTTTTTGCCCATTCCTCCTTCAACAGAAGATCGATTAATATTAGCGAGTCCCTTTAAGTACACTGTTTTAGCCAGTTGGGGAGATACGATAAATTCTCAAGGAGAAACTTTCGGTTTCAATTGTGATTATATTGCTTGTCTCCCTTCATTAGCAGGTGATTTTAATGAACAAATAATTTGGGTGAATCATGAGAGTGTTAATCCCATTTTTGTAAGTGGTTATCAAAAAAATGGAAAGCGGACGAAACAACAAGTAGAAAAGGAACAACTGGAAGTGGGAGGGAGTTTTATAAAAATTCAAAGACAATCCCCTCATTCTCCTTGGAAAATGGTGAAAGATGATAAGATTAATCGTCGATTTTCAGGGAAAACTAAAATTCCATTTGTTGCCGATAGAAAGATAGCTGGTTCTGATTTTGCCATTGGAACTTTAGGGAATTGTGCAGGAGGAGTGACTCCTTGGAATACGATATTAACTTGCGAAGAGAATTATTATCATTTTTATGGTGAAGTGAAATGGAAAGATAATCAACCTGTTGGAAGAAAAAAAGCAAAATACCTAAAATGGGATAGCTTTTTTGATTATTCACCTCTGCATTATGGTTGGGTGGTCGAGTGTAACCCAAGTACCGGTAAATCCAAGAAGTTGACGTCTATGGGTAGATTTGCCCATGAGTGTGCCACAGTAGTTTTGAGTAAAGAAGGCTACCCTGTTGTTTATCTCGCTGATGATAAAAATGATGAGTGTCTTTATAAGATGGTTTCTAAAGACAAGAATTCATTAGATCGAGGAGAACTCTTTGTGGCCGATACTGTGCGCGGAAGGTGGGTTTCTTTGTATATAAATAAACAACCTCTTTTACAAAAATACTTTAAAGATCAAACAGAGGTTTTGATTCGAACCAGATAGGCT
>JAGRAA010000509.1 GCA_020435185.1 Bdellovibrionales bacterium
TTTTTTATATTCGAGCAAAGAAATCACTTTAGCCCCTCGTTTTTGAGAGCTACTATTTAGTTTTGAAGGGCTTCCACGCTCTTGACTGCGTCTTTTGACCTCTGCTTGAAAATCAATAACTCCATTCGATCGAATTATAACCTGAGAAAACAAATCGTGACAGGAGAGCCTCGGTGTGGAATAGACCACACTGTGCAGACAGATTAAAAGTAAAAGCATCAAACCTTGTTTCATAAACTTATTTGTTCTACAGATTGGAAAAAGAGAAAAGATAACACCCTGATTTTGTAAAAATTAGCCCTATCAAAAGAAATAAAAATGAGAAGAGATAATAATCTTTAATTAATTGATTAAGTTCTAAACAGATAATGTGAAAATTTGGTTAAATCTCCACTATTTGACCACTTATACTAAAGTCTAGAAAAATTCAGCCGATGGGCAAAATATGAGTCTTTTTACGCTATTTACATTTGGAACCATGGTTTTCTTCGCTGTCCGGATTGGCCTAACTTTTTTGAGTTAAAACGTCTACATTTGAGACGAAGATTTATCTTTCAAGTTAAAGAACTTAAACCAATCTTTTTTACTTTGATTTTCAAAACGAGCAATAAGTTTTTTAGAAGGCCACATCGCCAACTGCCCGGTCGGGTAGTAATGGTTTAATATTTCATAAAAAGGAATACCTCTCAAAGCAAGACTTCGAGCTCCCCATTGGCACATTCCCACACCATGTCCATGACCCTGACCATGAAACACAACTTTGTTCTCTAAAATTTGCACATTAAATAACGTACTCTTCAGTTTATTGAATCCCACTAGCCTTCTTAAATCATGAGCCGAAGTATAAAAAGACCTCAACCGTAGCCCACTTTGAAAACTAATTTTCATTTGAAGAATTCTTTTACTCGATGATTTTTTGGTAATAGAAATATTCTTTAAATGCCAAGATTGATCCAAACTCCACTTACTCTTTAATTTTTCAAACAACTGCTCCTTACTATAAGAAACTGTCCAGTGCCCATGAGGACTTAACGGACAATAAGGGTCTTTGACGGTTCCGTTTTTTCCCTCCCCTGGCCAGACCAGGTAAGGCTCTTCCGTCTGCCCGCCACAGTCAGCGTGGTAGTACGAAGGCATAAGTTGCCCCCGATGAGTAAGAACCAACCCTTTAGTCTCTTCAATAGCTTTCTTTACTTTATCTTGAATCGGACGAGTCAGCCTCTTAAAATATCCTGCTCGAAAAACCTGATCAAAAACCGTAGACTCTAAATGAAAGGTTTGACTTCTTTTTTTCTGCGCAGTGTACAACGCATAGGTTCTGGATGCTATGACCTGAGCTTTTAAAGCCTCAATAGGCCACCCTGCTGGCATCTCAGAAGGCAATACCCCTAGAAGATATTTTTCTACATCTAGCTCACTAACAATGTCTAATTTGTCTTTATTTTTTTGTATAAAAATAGAAGGAGTCAGTCTTTTACCTTGAAAACTTAAATCTTCCCCCTGAATATTTAGACGACCCGCAGATACAGTAAAGGTTTCTTCATTATTAAAAACTAAATGCCATTGATTTTTCTCATTAAAGACAGTCAATCGATCATATTGCTTTAGAATATTCTTTCTTAATACGAAGGGCTCAATAACACGTATTTGCTTCCCTTGTAGAGTCAGCTTTTCGCTTAACTGATGGCTTTGGCCCAACCTCACCTTAATCAAATTTAATTGATCTAATTTAGAGATTTCAGCATGTGAAAGACTCCACATGCCTAGAAATACCATATTCAACAAAACAATCCTTATCCATGGACTCATAAGTCTATCCTCCGACTTAACTTTGTTATTTGTCTTTAGTAAATGTCTTAAATGCCTCAAACATATCTATTGGTAGAGGAAAAATAATAGTTTTCGTCCCTTCGTCGGCCACTTCACCAAGAGCCTGTAAATAAGCCAACTGCAAGGCAGAAGGTGAATCACTTAATTTTCTGGAAGCTTCGGCCAATTTTTCAGATCGCTGCAATTCTCCTTCGGCACTAATGACTTTAGCTCGTCTTTCTCTTTCTGCCTCCGCTTGTCGTGCCATTGCCCGTTGCATTTCAGCAGGTAAATCGATTTGCTTCATTTCAACGGCCG
>JAGRAA010000510.1 GCA_020435185.1 Bdellovibrionales bacterium
GCCAAGTTTTCTTGATCATTACAAATGGCTTTTATAAAATCCATTTGAATTTTATTAGTGTCTTGAAACTCATCGACCATAATATATTTAAATTTATTTTTATACTTGTAAGACAAATCACTGTTGTTGCGTAAAATCTCAGTGGGTCTCAATATTAGGCCATCAAAATCCACCACTCCTAAAGCGTGCATTTTATCTATGTATTTAGGCAATATCCACTCTGCAACTTCGTAATACTCTGGCTGCAGTCCAACGGGCGGGGACTTTTTCGATCGAAGAGCTCCCATGACCCCTTGTAAGGTTTCAATATCAAACCCACTTTTACCAAAGTGCTTATGATCCTTCAGCAACTCCTTGAGCACAGCTTTCGCATCTGTCGCGTCTAAAAGTCCAAAGCGAGCAGGCAGATCTGCCAATTTGTGATTCTTTTTTAAAAATTCCAGCCCAAAACCATGAAAGGTTCCTGCCCAGATCTTTTCGCCTTGTTTACCAATTTTAGACTTCACACGTTCTTTGAGTTCTTTTGCGGCTTTATTCGTAAAAGTCAGCACTAAAATCTCATGAGCCTTCGCTTTATGTGAACTCACCAAATGCCCTGCTCGAGAAACCAATACGGTGGTTTTACCAGATCCAGCCCCTGCTAAAATAAGCAAGGGTCCCTCTGTAATTTTAACAGCGCTCTGTTGTTGAGGATTAAGGCCCTCTAACCATGGACTAGTCATGAGTTAAAGAGATTAAGAGAGCCTAGGGGAAATGATCAAGGAATACTCTTTATTTGCCCAATTTTTCAGCTAACATTTGATCAAGAAGCTCAAAAACACCGCGACTACCCTCTTCCATTTCATCTACAGCTGCCTGAAGACGAGGCATGTCGATGCCATGATGAATCAGATCAAAAATTTTCCGGGTTCCATTATGAACAACCGAATGAGGGGTCTCTAGCTTTTTGTAAGAAAATGTTCCACTAAAACTCTTAGCCCCATCTCCCTGCTCATACCATTTCCCTAATCGACAGTTGTGGTGATCCACAAATTGAAAGACTTCTTTTTTTGACAAAATAGAAAGATAGGTATTTACCTTCCACAAGATATGATCTAATTTCGCAAGACTCATAAAGATCTGATCATTGGTCCCAAAAACACGTTTGATGGCACTACTACTTTTAGTATTCGTATAGTCTAACCTCTGATAAAACTCCTCGATCAAGTTGGTAATCTCCTGACATCTATCATTTGAATACGTCATACTCTCATCAACAGCGTTAGATTGATCATTAATGGTTTGGATTGCTGAAGTAATTTCTTCAGCTGCCTTTTTGGTCTGCGTGGATAACTCTTTAACCTCATTGGCCACCACGGCAAAGCCCTTTCCGGCCTCTCCAGCCCTAGCCGCCTCTATAGTGGCATTGAGGGCCAATAGATTGGTCTGATCAGAAATAGACACTATCACTTTAAGAAGGTCTGTAATCACTTCAACATGATGATTCATTTCTTCCGCTTTTTTCTTTGAATCATTCACTGCCGAATTGAGACTCAAGGACTCATGCCTGATTTTTTCGCTATCAGAAACTAATCCTGAAAACTGCTTTTGGATTTCTTCATAGTCAGCTAAGGTTTCTTGGTTTATTGTGACCGACTCAGCAAGATTAGACTGAATATTTGCTAAACCAATTTTTAATTGGTGATTTTCTTTCAATAGCATCGCAATCAATTGATCTTTTTCTTCAGATGCTTTTTGGTAATCTAGTTCATTGTCATTTGTATGTTTTAAGGCTAATCCCACACCTACTCCTTAAAAATAGAGAGTTCTCTTTGTTGACCGATAATTTTTTCAGGAACCCTTATTATTTTAATTTAAATTTAGAAAAAGAGAACCCAGCAGACTCTATTGCTCTTTGCCCTAGACAGAATCTATTCTTAGGTCCTATCTTAAATCCACCGTATTTTTTAAAGCTTTCTTCCCTTAAAGATTTAATGTTGCACAAAGACAAACCACCAATTTCTTTTTCAGTCCGCTTTTTTTTTGGTAGAAATCAAATTTCTACACAACTATTTTGGAGGATAAATGCTTACACCCATTCAAAAGATCATGGCCTCTTTGGCAATTCTAGTTTTTGCCGGCCAAGCTCATGCACTTACTTTTGCCGAAAGTGCTCACAATAAAAACCAAAGTACCCTCTACGGCAACGTAGGATTTTATGGCGGAGAAATTGCTCTGGGTGTTGAATATGAAACTGAAATTGAAAAAAGCCACAGTGCTGGTGGGTTTTTTCGATATTTTGGAGGTAATCCTTCGGCAATTGCTCTTGCTGGATACATTAGAATTCATACTTTTAAAAGAGCTTGGGACTTCTATGTTTCTCCAGGTTTTGGATTATTAAATGGAAGCTCTGAGACAGTGCTCGGGCC
>JAGRAA010000511.1 GCA_020435185.1 Bdellovibrionales bacterium
AATTCTACATCTTTATCTATGTCAATATGCTTAGGTTTTCCATGGGCATCTTTTTCTCTTTGATACTCCTGACCTATTATTTACAATAAACAATAACTTCATTTTGTGTTATCGTCATATGCCCACCTCGTCGAGACACATCTACTAATGGTACTTTCAAATTTTCTTCAGCACCCTCAAACCAAAATGAGGCGTCTTGTTCTCCCTGCTCTGCGTACCAATTCGCGAGTGCGATTGCTTGTGCTTTAGTTATACCCTTAAAAATTAAATCCATTTATCACTCTGATTTTTTCGACTTTTACCCTTGATACTCCCTATAGGAGTTGAACCTATTACACACGGCTTATAAGACCGCCGCTCTAACCGTTGAGCTATGAGGCCACGTGCTGAGAAAGGGAATCGAACCCCCAATGTTTACCCTTAGGGAGCGAGTTTACAGCCCGCCGCAACACCACCATCGTTGCCGTCTCAGCTCTATGCGCTAATCTTCGATATCCTCTTTAGCAAAAGGAAGTATTCCTAAAGGATCGCAGGTTTTTAACAAACTGGGACGAAGCCCTCCCACAAAATAGTCCCTCATGGAACAATATTTTCCAGTATGAGGCAACACCATGTCTATATGTTCTTGCTTCACTAATATGATTGGTGCATATTCATGATATCCAGAAAGTCCATGATTTTCCCAAACTGGATTAGTTTTTATGTCAGGGTCGGTTTTTAAAGCATTTATTGCTTTTAAATGCTTCTTCACACCTGGTAAGTCCCACCGTTTAGAGCCAAAATCCGCCCTAACAGCAAAGGGAAGATATCGACTGTGTGTATCAAACCAATAACCATTATAGAAGCTATGTGCAACTAAGTACAATGTTCTATTTCGTGCTACTTCTTCAATAGCACCTTCTTTTAAATTTTGTATTTCTGTAATACCCGCCATGTTTTCTGTGAGTTCAGTTTTTACTATTTCAAATTCATCTTCATTTAGTAAATACCACGCTAAGCTGTAATCACTTCCGCAAAGCTTCTCATACTCTTTTCTAATTTTAGGCGATTTAGGCAACAACTCTACTGATTCAAATTTATCATTGACATAAGTAATAACAAATTCAAACTCTGAGTGTGCCGCAATATCCAGCTTACAAATCTTAGTAACAGTTGTAACTGTTTTGTGTAATTTTCCAAGCATTTAGTCCACCCAACAGTTAGTTAGTTGGCAAGCCAATTTTACCTTATCTTCATTTGGAATCCAGCCATCCCAAGTGACTATTTGTGCCTTTAGAGCTTCCATGCGTTTTAGCGCCTTCTCTTTTGACTCAGCGGGACCCCACATGCCTATGTAGTCGTCATCTATTGAATTTATATACAAGTGTACACTATATACATCTTTTGTATTGCTGAACAATGATAGAGTCAATAGCCCATGACTCATTCCGTAAAATCCCATTCCAAAGTCTGTATTATTTTTTAGTAAACAACTCCACACATTTGGTTCGGTCTCTTTTAGAGTTTCGTACTCTTTTAGTTTTTGCATATGTTCAACATAGTCTGAGTAATTTAATAAATCCATTACATTAATTCTCCAAAAAATTGCGGCCCTAACAGCTTCAACCAGGACTACGCAAGCGTAAGTCCCTGTGGGTCTTTCGGGGTTACTGGTTTGACCGCGCTACTGTTAACCCTTGTTCGCGTTATAGGTATGATATGCCATTGACAACCACACACCGATGCTTTTACTTAATGTTTTCGTTCCATTCATCATCAAAGAATTCATAAGATTCATACTCATCTCGTTTATGAAATTTTCAAATGAACTGAACTTCATACCCATCTTTTTGTAAGTCCTCTAACTTAGCAATGACTTCATTTAATGCACCATCAAACCAATATTCCTCTTTTATAGTATCGAGTTCTTTTTCATGCACTTTCTTTGGTATTTTACTACCATTACCATAATGTCTCATTGGTGTTCTCCATAGTGTTAAGCCACCCAGGAGACTTGAACTCC
>JAGRAA010000512.1 GCA_020435185.1 Bdellovibrionales bacterium
TAAAGCCTTTCAAAACATGCTCACGGGCAATATGGCGATCAACGGAATAGGTCTGTTAATGTGTACCAGTAAACGCCAAACCTGTGAACAAACTTGCACCGACTTACAGGCGAAATTTGATATGTCCAAGCAACGTTTAGCCACAGTGTGTGCGAATAAATATTCTGGTCTTGTGGATAACAACTGTTCCTCAGAAGTTCATAAAGCTGAATCGAATGCAAAAGAAGCAAAAAAGATGGTCGTGCTATGCGATGACTTAAGTAATGAGCAAATCGGTCAAGGGATGCAAATTTCTGCATTAGGCGTGGCACAAAAGCTTTCAGGAGAATGTAGCGATGCCACCACTGAACAAAGCACCGACTTTCCTGAATATGCCGATACCGGAAATTTATTTTCTGGAGATTGTTCAAATCCAGCATTTTTTAATCACCCTACCTGTATAGCCTGTAGAAAAGACCCATCACAGGCGTCGTGCAAAGGTTTAGTGGGTTTAAGTAGTGAAGACACTGTGGCTTACGATCCGGGAGGAGACGTACAATCTGCTGATGCGAGTTCTTATGCCAAAGATGTAGGGTTGAATGGTCAAGGCGATGATGATTTAGATGTGGGCGATCCTGGCGGCGTTGCTGGAGCTGGAGCTGGGCTTGCTCAAACGGCTTCTGCTGGCGGTGGTGGTGGTGGCCTTGGTGGCGGCAGTGGTATTGCCGCTTTAGGGACTTCTGGCGGCGGTGGCGGCGGAAGTAAAAAAGGATATAACACAGATATACTTAAAGGAGCGCGAGGCGGCGGTGGCTATGTGAGCAAGATGGGATTTAATAGTCCAAGTGGATACTCATCTAGAGGAGGATCTGGATCACAGGCAAAAAGAGATTCATTTAATCTTAAAGATTTTCTGCCTGGTGGGAAAAAATATAAAGGCAAAGAAAGAGGGTTGGCCAGTGCTTCTGGATTAGTGGGAAAAAATACACTTCCTCCTTCTGTAAATATTTTTGAACGATTATCACATCGCTTTCATAGGCAATGTAAAAAAGGAACCTTTTTAAATTGTGGTCCTACTTACTGGGAAAATCGTCGTAAAACCTGGCATTCTGGACAGCAGTGGTAAGGGTGTTAACGCCCAGAACAAATGGATATGGTTACTTTGAGTCGGTTTAAAATTGACATGTATTTATTTTTCTTAAAGTATTTATTGATAAAGTTTTTATTTGGTACAGTTCAGAGTCATAGTAGCTCAGTGTTAAATTGACAAAGTCGTCACCTAGATCTGTTACTTTCACTCCCTCTGGTAGAGCGTAAGAAGCAGCTAGGCTCAAGTTAGACAAACTTCTGCTTTTTTCATTTTCGGTATTATTGAAATTCTTTTTTCCAAGAATGTCCCAGTTTTCATGGATTTTTTGATCAAAAGCTAATAGGTCTGATTCATTCCAGTTGAGTTTGCATTCTTTTTTTGAATTAAAGGGAGACTTGGGTGAACTATCTGATGCATTAGTGTTGGAGCCGTTTTGGCAGGATGCTGAGAGAAAGCAAATAAATAGATAAATTAAAATAGGCATTGATTTCATTCATGACCTCCTAAAATTCTTGGTTTACAAATGGATCTATGATTCTGTAATAAATATTGTTTTTTCACGGTTGAAGCCCTACTTTAATGTCCCGGTCATAGACTTTTGAATGTTATGACTAGAGTTTACATTAGATCGATCTAATTTTTCTTGAGGAGATTTTGCTATTTGAGAA
>JAGRAA010000513.1 GCA_020435185.1 Bdellovibrionales bacterium
AACTCCTCTAAAGAATACATATTTCCCGTAGGATTACTGGGAGAATTAAATATAATTCCTTTAGTTTTTTCAGTGATATTAGATTCTAATACCTCAGCAGTAAGCTTAAATCCAGACTGACTGTCTGTTTGTACAACCCGAGGAAAACCTCCGCTTAATTCAACCATGGTTGGATAACTGACCCAATAAGGACTCGGGATAATGATTTCATCTCCCGGGTCACATATCATTTGGAGTGCACTATAAATAACAAACTTAGCTCCTGAGGTAACTGTGACATGATCAGGGGTATAGTCCGTTTGAATCTGTCGATTTGTTCTTTCACTAATAACTTTTCTTAATTCAGGAATCCCCGAAGAAGGAGCATATTTTGTTTGCCCATCTTTTATAGAGTCAATTCCAGCCTTTTTGATATTTTCAAAGGTGTCCCAATCAGGCTCTCCTACGGAAAGCGAAATAACATCCTCTCCTTGAGCTTTTAACTCTTTCGCTTTTGTTGCTAATGCAAGAGTTGGTGATGGTTTAAGGCCTTTCGCTTTTTCAGATAACATAATTCTCTTCTCCTGATTTCGAAAATCTAATGGCTCTATTTAAATTGTTCAATGAGTTTTTTTTCTACATTTTTAGGCACCATCTTGTTTAAAGATCCACCATTTTTTGCAATTTCTTTTATAAACCGAGACGAAATAGAAGTATATATCGGGTCAGAAAATATAATAAACGTCTCTATCTCTGAATAGAGCTGTTTATTTAAATACGACATAGAATGCTCCATTTCAAAATCTGAGACAGTTCTGACTCCTCTTACAATGGTTTTGATATCGTGCAACTTCATATAATTAACGGTCAACCCCTCGTGCGTCTCCACAGAAATTTGAGGATCCTCATGAAAATATTCTTTGATAAGTTGACAACGCTCTTCTGGAGAAAACATATAATTTTTACTTTCAGACAGAGAAACCAATATAACCAAGTGATCGACCTGTGATTTTACTCTTTCTATAATATTAATATGCCCAAGCGTGAGAGGGTCAAAGCTTCCGGGATAGATCACTTTTCTCATTTTCAAAGTCCTTTATATTCAAAGTAGCTGACTTTTTTGTCTCCATAATCTTTAACATCAAGAAGATGAAAACCCAAATACTCACTCTCAATCGGCTCATCCATTGCTGACTCAATGACAACTAGCGTCCCATTTTTAAGGATCAAGCTACGCTCTATTTTAAGCATGACTTTGTGAGCAATCTTTTTTGTAAAAGGGGGGTCCACAAAAACCACGTCATAAGGCTCTAAATCTGATTTTTCCAAAAATCGAAAGACATCCATTTTAATCAGCTTAAGCTCCTTGCCTATCTTTAGTTTCTCTTTATTTTTTTTAATAATTTCAAGAGATTTAGAGTGGCTTTCCACAGCATCTACGCTTTCTGCTCCTCGAGACAAAGATTCGATGGATAAACTCCCTGTTCCAGAAAATAGATCTAAAACACGCGCTTCTTCCAAACGAAACGCAACCTTGTTAAACATGCTCTCTTTAACCCGATCTGTGGTTGGTCGAATATGACTGGCTTGAAAGGAAACCAAAACTTGGCCTCCGTATTTTCCTGAAATGACTCTCATCTTAAACCTGTTTAATAGCGATTAAAAACCTACGAATAGCTTCTTTATGAGATTCAGGCAAAGACAAAAAGTGCATTTCTACGATATGGGTTACTTTCTGATCCGGCAAGGAAGCTCCCCAAGAGTCATAGGTCTTAATAATCTTCACTGGACTTATAATCGTTTTGTTAAGAACTGGTATGACAAATTGAATGTTAAATGACTCTCCCACTTTAAACAAAGACGATCCCACATCAGCTAAATAGCCCGTCAAAGTCAATTTAACGATGTTAATTTTAATAGAACCCGTCCCGGAACTAATCAATGCCTCGATAGGATAAGGTTGAACTTTTTTCTTTACAACAGGACTGTCATTTGCCATTACTCGACCAAGCCAATAGCTTGCTCCACAACTGTAAATATATTATCAAAGGGCTTAGCAACAAACACATCAGCACCAATTCCTTTGGCCTTTTCAACATTATATTCACCACTATAGGCAGACATCAATACAACTTTTGTAAATTTTTGTGTTCCCATTTTCTTTAAAACCTCAGGTCCCGATAACTCTGGCATAAGAACATCTAAAAACATTAAATCTGGCTGATTAGACTTCCACAAATCATATCCTATTTTCCCATTCTCAGCCTCAAAAACCTCATGCCCCTTTTTCTCCAAAGCTCTTACAATCGCACGCCTGACTATCGACTCATCATCAACCACCAAAATTTTCATGTTTCATCCTTTTTTAAAGGCAACTCTAAAAGAAACCGTGCCCCGTCGACAAAAGCTTGGTCCAGAACCAGTCGGCCGCCAAAGCTTTCAACAATTGATTTTGATAAACTTAAGCCCAAACCCGTTCCTTCTCCCTGCTTTTTAGTTGTAAAAAAGGGATCAAAAACCTTATCTATAATTTCTTTAGAAATACCAGGACCGTTATCACGAACCTCAAGCACCGCTTTATTTTCAGACTTGAGAGAAATTATGCTCAATTCTCCAGATTCACCCATAGCTTGGCACGCATTGTTGACAAGATTAAAGATAACTTGCTGAAGTAATTGTATATCTACCTCTACTATCAACTCATCTGGAGAAAAATTGTAATTTCTATAAAATCCAGAGGTTGCCGATTTAAGCAGAGGCAAGGTCTTTTGAACAATTTTATTTAAATCCACTCTTTCTAAACTAAGCGGCTTTTCTTTAGAGAAATCCAACAGATTATTTATAATATTGTGACATCTTATAGACGCCTTTTCGATCTCAACTAAGTCCTTGTATATACTCGAACCCTCTTCAGCTTCCGCCTTTAACAACTGACTGATGGATTTAATCCCCGTCAACGGATTATTTAACTCATGAGCAATATTTCCCGCCAATTGCCCAATGGCTACCATTTTTTCGTTTTGTAAAATTTTAGAATACAATTTTTTTTCTTCAGTAATATCCAAATAGTGATTTACAAATTCGATCTCATTGCTATCTCTAGACTCTATCGGAAAACTATTTACCTCATAAAGCTTCTCTCCAACTTTGATCTGAGACCTTATCTCACTTTGACCATTTCTCTCAAACTCCACAATAGGGCACCCTTCACAGATCTTCGAAGAAGAACTCAGGATTTCATGACAGAAAGACATCTCCTTTAACAGTCCTTCGCTTGACTTAAACGGCTTATTTGCCCGAAGGACTTTAAAATTCTTATTAATGATAGCGATAGGATCTGAAATTCCATTAAATGTATTTTCCCACATATATGAAGTTAAGCGAAGCTCTTGGTCTAAAATGATTCGTTGTAAAGAAATACTCAAAGATTGTAATCTCTCTGAAACCATATCGACAAATTCAGAAACCTCCTCTGAATTTAATAAATGCTCAAAGAAAAGAACCGAATTGTAATTTTCTGGAGATTGGCGCGATAAACTAATCAACGGAACACTCACTATCTTACCTATGGGACGACCAAACGTATTCGCTAATACCAGTCTATCATTGGCGGGATTACTTCCTAAAGAGTGATGAACGAGCTCTGTTGAATCTAAGTGCTTTTGAAAAACATTGTTCTTGTTGAAATAAACTATACGATATCCGACGCTTTCTTGAAAATAAACTAAGATGGGATTTT
>JAGRAA010000514.1 GCA_020435185.1 Bdellovibrionales bacterium
AACTCCTGCTCCTGCTCCAACTCCTGCTCCTGCTCCAAATCCTGCTCCCGCCCCAGCCTTCATGCTTAATACTAGCTATCATTAAATCAACTCTCTTTTTATTTTCTTAGTCATTCTAGTGGCGTCAAGCAACGCGCCCTTATAAACGATTACATCCTGATTATAAGGCTCCATTTCCTGTGGTTTTTTTCCTTGAAGAAATTCACTCCACCTGGATGTATCTGGAATCCAAGCGCAATCCTCTAGAATAATTGCATCTTCAGTTTCTTCCTTTACTTGCCCGAGGTAAATCATGGTAACAGTTCTAAGAACATAGTCATCACCAACTATGTAGAACGATTTTTTGTTTGAGCATTTTGGCTGTTCGGTGCAGCTTAGTATTGCTTCTATTAGTTTTATTTTATCCATTTATTTTCTCCTTTATATTGTTTGTTGCTCACCAAAACGCCCCGAAGGGCGCTATTCCTAAACAAAGAAATCCTCTGGTTGAAACACTGAGCGATTAAGCCACATAAATGCTGTTTGCGCCTCGGTCTTACCGATTGCAAGCATACGCCCATCGCATAGACCTGATGCTTGAGCCTCTTTGTAAAGCTCTCCTAGTTGTTTCTCTAGGTCTTTAAATTTATTCACAAGGGCTACTTTTTCCTCGCTCTGTGGTTTGTATCCTTTTACTTCCATCTCTACTCCTTTTCACCCGCTCGTGGCGGGGTTGGTTTTAGTTCGGTCTTTTAAATTGATTCCATGGCTTTAAAATTCCACCGGCGAGCATGTCCATAACCTCACCACTTTTTTGGCCAGTCATTTTCTCTTCAATTGCCTCTATTGCAAGATGTCCTGCCTCTTTTAACTGGGCGTGAGCCTCATCTTCAGTATCCCACGGACCAAAATCACCCATGCTTCCATAGTTTGTTTTGCCATAAAAATCCCATAGGCTTATATCGATCTCTGCTATTGGTTTAACTGCCATAAATACATATCGGCCAAAATATAACAATGTTATATATAATGTTGACCAATTCAGCACTTATACTATAACATTGTTATATATAAGCCTAAGGTCTAGACATAGGTCTAAGGCTTGCACTAGAACATACCGATAAAGTTATTAAGTTAATTAAAATAAAACTTTCCATCATCGCCTTTTCCTACTTTTCCTCTTACTCTTGGTGGTAAATTCATCCCTCATTCTCCCTCATCTTTTTATTATTTGTTAATCACCAAAACCACAGCGTTGCCCCAAAGAATATCGCTAGCATTAGATATAGTGTGTATTCTTCAAGTGGGGTCATGGTCTATCTCACTCATAACGGCGTCTTTGCGCTCTAGGGCCTCTTTTGCATTACAAGGATTTTGTGGTGCACACCGATTGCCACACTCAAACCCCAAGGCCCCACTCAAATCCTCGACGAGGGCGCGGAGTTTTGCTATTTTTTCTTCGTTTGTCATAAAAAATCCTCTTACTGGCTATGGAGTGTCAATCTCCTTTAAAACTTTTTCTTTAAGCTCTAGGGCGTTAGCACAAATATCATAAGGGTCAAGCCATCTTTTGCCAGCCTCTGGTTTACCTAAATTTCGGTGTGTTTCGTTGTAGTCAAAACCATAAGTATTTCTATTACACAAACAATGATCTTGAGTTAACTCCAAAGCCTTCCCCATTTCAGTGATTAGGGAGCGGAGTTTGTGTGCTAAAAGTCCATTTTCCATAGCTTGATCATGTGCAGTGTTGTAAGCATTATGCCAGCGTTCTATCTCTGCTTGGAGTTTTTGGTTTTGCTCTATTAAAAGATTTATATCTTTTTTATGCATTGTAATGACTTCGATTGCTGCATTCTGTTTACTAAACTCCTCGGTGTTCTCATCTAATTTAATAAATTTTGGCGGCTCTGATTTAAGCCTATCAACTTCATCCTGCATAAGACTTATGCCGAAGTTGACTGCTTCTTCTAATGTAGACACAGCATGGTATCCACACTCAGAGCATTTATCTAAGTCAAGCGACTCAATTTTAGCCTCGATCTTTTTTTGTATCTCTTGTTTGGTCATCTGAAAACTCCTAAACTTCTATCTTTTACTTTACAACCATAGCAAAGAATCATCGAGTCGGCCCCTGCATTATGGCCGTATGTACCGTCTGGTCTCATAAATGAAATTCTACCTCGAATAAAACAAATCTCATCTGCGGCTCTCATATATTTTTGTATCCACGCTGACCCTGTTCTAGCAAAAACAAGAGCGCATCCATATCCATGTGTACAAAGTTTATCGAGCCACTCTTCTGCCTCGCTATATGGAGGGTTAAGCCAAACTTTTCCTTGCCACTTTGATTTTAAACCATCTTTTTGTTCTAGAATGCTTGCCGTATTATGCCCTTGGTGTGGGCATGGATCGTAATCAAATACACCTACTCGCTCTAATAAGGGAAGGGGAGTCAACCAAACATCTGTTTCTCCTTTATGACCTTGTGGGTCTGTAGAGACAAACTTTTTCATCCCACTACTCCCATTCTTTCAGCGCGGCTCTGGCTTCAGTCTCAACTGGATCAAAACATGGGCCATCGCCCTTTAGCGCCTCGTCACCATGATTTATTACTGATTTACATAAGCTTATTAATTTCCTCACACCTTCATGCTCCTTCAATAACTCATTGGGGAGTTGGGCTAGGAATGATGGGGTGAATATATAATCTCTTGCTTGGTTAAATCCCTTACGATGACACCAATAGCCTTGAGATACCTCCATAGGCCCAAGTGATATATTCATTCGGTCTCTGTAAATTATTAGTTGATCTTTTAACTCATCGAGTTTTGTGTTCATAACTTCTCCAGGTGTGAGTAAGTATGCGGATATTTTGGTTTCTTTTTACGATATAAATCCTGGCAATCAACATGATGTTGAACCAGTTTAAGCACTTCTTCGTACTTAAACATAACATCTGTTTTTCTACCATCACATATAGTTTTGGCTTCTTGTTTTGTATAAATACCCGCCATTCTTAGGTCACAAGTATATCCTTTATGGTCCCAGCACCAAAAGAACACAGAATTTCCGCAAGTTGTCCGTTTATCTACAATAACATATTTACTCATTCACTTCTCCTCATTCAATAGGGCTGAGAGTTCTTTAACTAGTTCTCTTTCGTCTGGGAAATGACATTTCATAGATACATTAAGAAATACATTTAAGCTATCCTTACACCGCTCTAGCAATGGCCGCAAATCATCCATGGCTATGACTTCAATATCTCCAGGTTGTTTTTTAGTTACGGCTCTTACATGGAAAAAACCAGTTTCTTTGTCCTCGAATATGTTCCATTGTCTAATCACCCTCTACTCCTTATGGTTTAACTTCCTGACCATGACCATGACCATGGCCTTGACCCTGACCCTGACCATGACCTTGACCCTGACCCTGACC
>JAGRAA010000515.1 GCA_020435185.1 Bdellovibrionales bacterium
AAAATGAGCCGATCAACAACATTTCCAATTTTGCCATCAGAAGCATCCATCAATGAAAATTTTAAATCCTTATTATTGTATTCAATGCCATAAAGATATCGTGAAATTTTACCCGCTGGAGAAATTAAATAGGCTGCCGCCGCATGAGCATATTGTTTCTGAGCCTCATTCCATTTAAAACCAAAACCCACTTGTTGGGCCAATTTTTTAATATTTTGCTCAGATCCAGTTAATAGATGCCATCCCTGCTCGCTACCAGATCTGCCATATTCGTCTACGTATTTAACTTTTTTTAGAGCCGCATCCACAGGCTTTTCTCGATGATCCATGCTGACCGTAACAAGCTCAAAATCTTTACCCACTGTCCAATCTAATTTTTTTAAACTCGCCAACATCCCATCTAATTGATAGTGACACAAATTAGGGCAATTATAATAAACCATCGCCATCAATACCGGCTTCTTGCCACTAAAAAATTGAGCCAGTTGGACGGTTTTTCCGTTAGAATCTACAAACGTATTCGTCAAATCAATAGACTCACCCAAGTGTTCTGTAATCCCAACACCCTGTAGATCTTTAGGCGTTTCATCTGCTTTTACCTCTACGTTGGTAAAATCATAAGCCAAGGCGAGATCTGGAAAACAAATTCCAATCACAGCAATACTTGTAATAATAGAGAAAACGACAATAACCTTTTTCATAATTATTTTGCTGATTTTCCGTATTCCGCAACCTTTGCATCATCATCTGCAACTTTATTCTTTGTGATACTTCGAATAAAATGCACCAACGCCCATCTGTCGTTCACAGGAATGTGTCCAAATGGTGCCATTGATGATCCAGTAATACCCTCTGTGATAGTTTTATGAAGAGAAATTCTGTCTCCACCTACCGTCCATTTGCCTTCCACAAAATTTCGTGGAGGTGGTTTTAGCGCCGCTCCCGCAGGTCCATCCCCATGACCAGTATTTCCATGGCAAACCGCACAGTTTGTTTTAAAGACTCCAGCACCATATTTGATAATTTCATCGCTAGATACCCAAGGCTCTTTCACCGATGCCATATCGAAGGCCACAGCAGCTTCGCCACCGCTTTGAGCCATTTCTTGGGAGGCTTTCTTTAAGGCTTCTTTTCTAACCTCATCCAGTTTGACTCCGGGATGTAAAAAAGAAAGATAGATAATTAATCCAATGGAAAATACCATAGAAAATATAAAGGCAATTTTTCCACCTTTATTGTCGTAATCTTTGTCTGCACTCATAAATGTCCACCATCGATGATTATAGTTATGATCTATAGAATATATACTGTTATAAGGATCTATTTGTTATCATTGGATGAGAAGGCTGTCTACCAAGTATAAGAGATAATTATTAATTCTATTTACATGACGCGCGACAGATATCCCCTTAATAAGCTCCTTCTAAGACAAAAATCGGACGCCCTTTAAACAATTTTCGTCACACTTAAAGATTAATAAAAACATATACATATCAATTGTTTAATTAATAAATGATTTTTCTCCAGTTCTGTTTTTCAACTGTAAACAGAGAGAATTCCCTTTGGCATGGCTTGCATATAAAATATGTGTCTTGTTAGTCTTCAACTTCAACGAAAGGGCTTCTATGCCTAGAAAAAATTTAAACTTAGCTTTCATAACGTTCCTCGTCTTATTAAACATCATTGCCGGTTGCCAAACCCCACTTTACAAAGTCATCGATAAGGTTGAGCCTGGAATGGATAAATCACAAGTGTTGGAAACATTAGGCAGCCCAAAATACACAAAACAAACCCAAAACTACGATCATTGGAAATATGAATTTTATAAAGATGCTGTAAAAATGAGCAAAGAGATTTTATTTTTTGAAGACCATGTTGTTAAAATAAAGCCCACTGTTTATCGACCCGATCTTTTAGATCATGCCATGACCGCAAATGATATGAACGAATATGAAAAGCGAATAAAGGTTTATCGAGAGAGCAAAGGTAAGACGATCAAAAAATAACTCCTTCATGGAGGTCCTTTTCATTAAATGACGCC
>JAGRAA010000516.1 GCA_020435185.1 Bdellovibrionales bacterium
GAGGCGATCCGCTTAACTCCACCGATCAAGTTGAGTTTAGAAAAAGCTTTGGAATGGATCAGTGAGGATGAATTGGTTGAAATTACCCCGAATTACACAAGATTAAGATGTAGGGAGCTTAATCCCCATAAGCGAAAAAAGAAGTAATCCCAATCCCAAAAAATAATTCCCCTTTGTTGCTGCGCTTTCGCGGTATTACAATACAGCTTTAAGCTTGCGCCTTGGGGAATTTATTTTTTGGATTGGTATTAGCTTTTCTTTTTACCCTTAACTTGCTGAAGCTGTTCTTCCAAAATATACTTGGCATTTTCTCCTCGACGCCGATTTTGCAGGATTACTGTTCTCGCTTTTTGAAACTGCTGAGTATTAATCAACAAATCAACGTAATTTTGCAAAACAGTGACTTGAAGCACGTTTGGTTGAGAAGCAAGTACATACTCATAATACTGAAGGGCTTCGGTCAAGTAGCCTTGCTTTTCAAGAAGCTTGGCAAACTCATAAGCTACTTTATAGTCATTTCCACCTAAGGAGATAAAGTTTTTATACTCTATTAAACTTTGTTTTGGATTATTGTTTAACTTATACGCCTCTGCTAATTGAGCTACCACACGGGTATTCAGAGGCTCATATTTTAACCAGTTTTTACTGATATCTATAATGCACTGATAGTTTTGTCTTTCTTTACAAATATCAATAAACTTTTGAGAATCAGCCGGGCTTAAACTTCCGATGACTTCTTTAATTTGTAATGGAATAACAGATAAATAATGACCATCCCATTGCCTAACCTGAAATAAAAAAGCTATTAAAAGAGCTGTTAAAATTAAACTATTTCTTAAATGAATTTTTTGAATGAGCCTCATAATACTATTATTGGGTTTGCTGTATCCGCAATGGTTACAAACCACAACTCTTTCATTCAAGCGACTAGGTTCAATTTCATTTTTGCACTGACGACACAATCCGAACATCATAAAAACCTCCGACTACTTCATCAGCAAGAACAAGACCACTAGGTTTTTAAACCTATTATTAGAGACTTATGGTTCCATATTGGGAGATTCTCTTAAATATTTTTCATCATTCATGACAAAAAACGTCTTTTTTGTTGAGTGGTTTCAGTTTTGCATTATTAACCCGTTATGAAAAAATTAGACTCTACCAAAATCCTTATAATTATTAGTTTATTAACTCTTGTCTCCACTGCGAAAGCGAGTAATTCTTGCAAAGATGTCTTTCATTTAAACATGAAGATATTTTCCTACGAAGGCAGATACATGTCGGCAAGAGAGGTGAGTCGAAGCTTATCAGATCCTGCACCTGGTCTTAATGGCAAATTGGTTCCCTTTTTTGATAGAGCCTCTGGCATAGCCGATGGGACGCTCAGTTTAGTCTCTTTAAATGAAGGACCGTCTGAATTTGTCCTTCAATGGGTGCAAATCGCCAATTTTAGACAAGCCAAGAGTCGTCAACAAGGACGGGAAGTATTGCCAGTAAACATATTTGGCTTAGATCCTGTTTACCAAACCTTGCAAGACAAAAGCATCTTTGGCCCTGTTAGAAGGTTGGTAGAGAGAGCGCCTGAACACTATTTGGGTTTATCTATGGGGGACTTTATTGCAAAGGGAATTGATAAAGATCAACAAAGGTTCGATGAAATAATTTCTGGTTCAGAAATCAACAATTTACTTTCGCGGGACCCCTCGCTGATTGAAAATTTAGTACTCGATAGACTCACTCCTGGAGGCCACTTAAGAATTACATGGTTGTATTCAGTAACTTTTGATAAAATCAAACCCTACCTTGATGGCCTTCTAGAACAAGGTCTTATTTCTGACTACTCAGACCCTAAGTCTGAATCATATTTATTCGAAATTCGTAGATCCGAAATTTAACTGATTCCTGAACGAGGGTTCCACTTAATACCGAGGTTCAGGATCTTTGCAATAAGCTCCTCATAGGTCATATCTTGATGACGAGCGCTACTTGCAAACTCGTCGTCCTTTCCTATGTCAGGGTTTGGATTTGCTTCTAATAGAAAGAAATGCCCTTCAGAGCTCATCCGAAAATCAAAACGTGCGTACCCAGAAAGCCCAAGCTCCTTGTAAGCTTTTTTCGCAATAGCCTGAATAGTCTTTTTCTCTGATGCCTTTAAATGAGCTGGCCCTAACGAGATCTTATGTTTTTCTCGATATTTTGAATTCCACTTTACTTGGGCTGTAGCTATATTTTCACCCACAGGATTAGGACTATTAAAAGCCAACTCCCAAACAGGAAAAACCTCAGGTCTTCGGTTTCCGAGAACCCCGACATAGAGCTCTCGCCCCTCTATGTATTCCTCAACGATCACGTCAGTCTGAAGCTGGGAAATCACAAAATTTACTCGCTCTGTAAGATTTTTTTCGTTATATACTACTGATTTTTGTGAAATCCCCAATGACGCTTCTTCATTGAGAGATTTTACTATAACCGGAAACTTACAGCGGCTGAGAGCAATTCCTTTGTAGGGGGTCGACTTAAAAGCTACGACTTCAAACTGAGGGGTTTTAATGTCATGAAAAGCTAAAACTTTTTTACTCAATGCTTTGTCTCTGGCTAAAATTAATCCGGTTGGGTTACACCCAGTGTACTTTACGCCCATGATTTCAAGATAACTTACGATATTTTGATCAAAAACAGCCTCGCCATCAAATTCTTCCAAGAGGTTAAACACAACATTCGGTCTGAAATCTTCTAATGGTTTTTGAATTTCTGAGACTTCACTACCGACCCCTTGAATAAATACTTCATGCCCGACTTTATTGAGAATTTGAAAAACATGATATTCAGTTTTCCAGGGCTCCTGCAAAACTTTTTCTTCTGAAAGACTTTCAGTGGGAGGAATCAAGTTTTTGTTGACTAATAATAACACCTTCATTGCTGTTATTATATACGAACCCTCTTCTTTCTTTAATGAGTTTTTGCTGAATATAAATCACTTTGTTCGAGGTCTAGACTTTTGTTGAAGTCAAAACATAAGGAACTCGGTATAAGTAAGACTACATAACAATATAAGATGAATATAAATTTTTACTCATCTGCTCTTTATCAGGAAGTTTAAAAATTAAATCTTTTAAAAGCTCTGAACTTTCATTGAGCGACTGATAGGTTCGTCCGGCCTTAACTCTAATTCTTTTAGCCTTCAAATTTCTCATTTTAAAATCCAATTGATTTAACTTATCCAACGCCGGCCATCCTTCATAACCGCTCTTCCAGTATTTTTTCGAATGCATCCACACCGCAAAGGTTTCAGCGAAGTCTTCATCAGGGTGACTTTGAGCATAGCCAGAATCTAAATTTCTAACAAAATCTTTTGATTTTGGGTCAAACCTGTACTTTTTCGGGTAGGGATTCTCTGTACTCCCAAAAGTTTTCACTCTCCAACGCTGTTGAGAAAGCCCATAGGCATGCTCGACAGCGTGCCCCAACTCATGAAAAATAAGTCTCTCAAAACTCTTCAATGTAGTTCCCTCCAAATACTTACCTAATTTGCGAGCCAATGGAGGAATTTTTGGGTGTGCAAGGTAAAAAGGTATGGCTATTCCATTGTAACCCTCAGGGCAAAACCACTCATTGGAGTACCATACGTTTGGATAGACCATCAGTCCCCTTGATTTTAGTTTTTTATGCATCTTTTGCAGAACAGGAAAAAACCATGCTCTTGATTCCTCAGGCACTAACTTTTTAAAAGGAGTTTTCAGTAGTTCTTTTTCTTTTTGAGAGAGTTTAGCATTAAAGTTTATCTTCATCGCCCGACCTATTTTTAAGGGGAGAATCTATCTCTTAACCCCATAGGCGACAATAAATATTTAGCCCTTTGAAAACCTTGTAAGGAGAGCATAAAGAAAATCCACAAAGACACCTCTTTCATTCTGACGGTTGACGCTAGCTGTGTGAAAAAATACTATTCGGACATTATGAAACCCATTCGACCGTTTGACCCTAAAAAAACGCCTAGACCCAATTTCGATTTAGCAATCGACGGAGATAGCTTTAGAAAACTGAGGTCATTAGACATAGAAATTGGCTGCGGGGTTGGCCTACATCCGATCCGTTACTGCCAAGAAAATAAAGACAGAAACCTTGTCGCTATTGAACAAACCAAAACTAAATATGAAAAATTTATCAAAAGATTAGAGCGTCACCCTGTTCTTCACAATCTTTTCCCTATTCAAGCCGATGCGATAAATTGGATCTCTCATTTTGTAAGCTCTCATCAAGTCGACAGATATTTTTTACTCTATCCAAACCCATACCCAAAGGCTTCCCAAAAAAACCTTCGATGGGCCAATCGTCCTTTTATGAAGTTTCTTATCGAGACCTTAAAACCGGATGGACATATTGTTTTCAGAACGAATTTAGCCGACTATGCTGAAGAGACTAAAGAGACTCTTACTTCTTACTGGAAATTAAACTTAGCTAGTGAGTTTACTATTTCTAGCTCTTCTGTTCCATGGACACATTTTGAAAAAAAGTACCTTTTAAGAGGTCAGAAGTGCTTTCATCTAGAGTTTAGTAAAAATTCTTAGGAGTACGACAAAACAGCTCTTTTAGTAGTATATCAAGACCTTACCAGGAGCCCCTCTCATTGCCTTGTTGGCGTCATACTTATGATCTCCACCCAGCGTGCACGAGTAACTGTAAAAGTCAGCACTATCTACAGTTCCACTAAAATTGTCATCATACCAAAGTTCACTTTGGCACCCTTCTAACATTTTTCCTGTTCCGCCACCGCCAGGTACAGAAGGAGGTGTTCCTAAATTATCAAAGTCATTGATACCTCCAGAGCCTCCTCGAGGAGATCTTCCTCCGTAGCCACCGAAGTAATATTTAGTAAAATAATTATTGGATTTGTAATACTGAGCATTTGACAAATAACCACCATTTTCTTGATAGACTCTTATTTTCACCCATTGCTTACCTCCAGGCGATCCAACTGTGCAGTTAAATACTAAATTTGATTGATTATTCCCCCCAGATGGAGAACTCCACAAGCCTGTCCCTGAATTCACAATATTAATTTTTGGACAGGGAATCGCACCATCATTATTGTAATCTAAAGTAATATGAGCTCCCGCCGAATCCCACCAATTGGAATCCGCTTCAAAGGGGTTCGCTCCATTTTCGAAAATATTTATTAAATTATTTTCTATAGTCCAACCATCAGTGGGCCAATTCCCGCCCACCGGCAGTAGGCCTCCTCCAGTATATTTTCTGATAACGCCATCACAGGGAGTCGGAGCCGTGGTAGGGGACGGTATACTCTTATTATTGCGATCTTTTCCATCATTCCAGACATCAATTAAAAGACAATCCCATTTGCCATTTGTGGGATTATATTGTTGTATCAATGTTCCATCGAGCCCGGCCATATCATTATTGGTATCTAACCCCTCATTGTAGGCTCTTGGGCCAGAAACGTCCGGCCCTCCGTAATTGTTTAAAAAAGTCCCTCCGGCGTTGTCTGGCAAAGTTTGCCAATATAGCCTCGCTGTGGTTGGCGCTCCTACGGCCATTTGATAAAGCTTGTTATTCGGACGATTGCCCACGAACTCTAAGCAAGGCTTCCCACCGTTATCCGCAGAACAGTCTGTTCCTAATTCTCCTTTAACATGAAGAAGATCCATCGGGATTTTACCAAGATCATTTCTATATCGTATGATAAATCCACCACCACTAAATCCGGGCATATTATTTACCATCGTTTTAGTCACTTTTATGTGTTGACCATCCTCTGTTTCCCAGCCTGGTTTATCAATGATAAATTTATTGAATGAATTCCTCATATCGTTAATCCAGGCTTCAAAGGTATTATCGTCTGTTTTCCAACTAGGAGGCCAGGATCCACAACAAACCAAGTCATCATTGGTAAATTGGTCAGTATTAGAAAATCCACTGGCTACACCTTTTTGAGAGTAAATTTGACCCTTGTATTTCAACTGAAAAGCGACTCCCCCGTCAGTTACTCCATTATCAGGTAAAATATCAAACTCCACTCGATGCT
>JAGRAA010000517.1 GCA_020435185.1 Bdellovibrionales bacterium
TAGCCTCTGAGTTAAAAAATTTAGATTCTACTCATGTGTTTCCGTTGCTTTATGGTCCTGAGAATTCCCATTCCTATTTTGATTTAACACAAGCAAGGAGAGAGGTCAGTCGGCTACCACTGGCTGTACTATCGAATAAGTTCAAAGGAAGTTTATTTTTGATCGGAGATTCAGATTTTTTGACAGATGAGTATATTGAATCCTATGGCAATAAACAGTTGATTTCTCAAGTCTTAAGAAGACTATTGGGGGAGGATGATTTTTCAATGATCGAAGATAAATTTCCTGAAATGGCGGTATTGAAAATGACGCGGGAAATGAAATTTTTTATTTTAATCTTATCTTTTCTTTTTCCTTTTTTATTTTTGCTGTTGGCTTTTATTATTTGGTATATTAATTCAAACCGCAGGAGAGATAATGAAAACCATAGAAATTCAATCCCCAACGAGAATTGACCTTTCTGGTGGAACACTAGATCTTTGGCCTCTGTACAGCTTTATGGGAGGATGTAAAACTGTAAACCTGTCGATTAGTGTAATGACTCAGGCTTTTTTAGAAGAAAACCATTCTCAAAATATAGAAATTGATATCCAGGATTTGCAATTCAGAAAGGTATATTCTGATCTAAACCAGGTATTGGAGAGTCAAGACAGAGAGATTTCTCTTATTCAGGAAGTTGTTCGTTATTATAAACCGAAGAGAGGGTTTAAGTTATCGACCAAGTCTATGAGCCCTGTTGGCGGAGGTCTTGGTGGTAGTTCTAGTTTAGTTATCTCTATTTTAAAAGCGTTTGATCAATGGATAGGGATATCTCGTGATGTTCATGAGCTAGTGAAATTGGCATCAAATGTAGAAGCAAAAACGCTGAATACTCCTACAGGAACCCAGGATTACTATCCCGCGGCGATAGCTGGTCTTCAAACTCTTCATTATGGAATGGATGGAATTAAGCAAGAGATTCTTCCATTCCCGGAAAAGCTTTTTGAGGACTCTTTGCTTTTGGTTTATACGGGAAGGCCACATCATTCAGGGATAAATAATTGGCAGGTGTTTCAAAAAGTTGTTGATAGAGACAAAGACACTTGTTTGGCTTTGCAAAAAATCAAAGAAATCTCAGAAGAGGTATATAAGGTCTGCCTATCGAAGAGTTGGAATCGATTTCCTGAACTGTTCAATCAAGAGTTTGAATGGAGATTAAAATTAAGTTCTGGGTTCTCTAGCCCTGAAATTGAAAAACTAAAAAAGATTGTCGCCCAATTTAAAAATAGCGCCGTCAAGATCTGTGGAGCCGGTGGAGGGGGATGTGTTTTTATATGGACAGATGAAAAAGAGTTGGTAAGACAAGCAATTATCGAAAACGGTTATCAAATATTGAATATGAGGCCTGTGAGTTAATTTATGAGTCTAAGGAATGACAGGAAGAAGTTTAAATCCATCCGTTTTGTAGGAGTGTCTCTGTGTGGAGGGAAAACAAATAAATCGGCATTAGCTTGCATTGAGTATTTTCCTGACCAAAAAAAGATTTTTTTAAGTCATTTAGAGAGTCAAATTAGTAATTCATCTCTTTCTGGAGATGAGAAAATACATAAATTCGTTTCAGAAAAACCATATCCTATTGAATCGGTGGCCTTTGATGTTCCACTTAATTTGCCTAAGTGTCTTAGGTGTAAATTAAAATGTCCGGGTTATGAAACTTGTGAAGTAGATGAAGTTAAATGGTTAAGAAAACATTATTCAGAATGGAATAAGAAAAAAAGACCGCGAAGATCTTTTACGCCCTATACTGAAAGATGTGCGGAGTTTTTTTTAGCCCACTATCTAGAAGAAAAGTTTTTAACTTCACATGCTCTGGGAGCTAATTTGGCGCCATTGACAGCGAGAGCGCTATTCATTAAAAGAAGATTGAAGACACAGACTATTGAAGTAAACACATCAATCTCTTTATGGAGATTGGGAAGATCACTTGGTATTCAGAAGTCTTATTTGAGGCAGTACAAGCATTCTGTTGAAGGGGTTTCGATCAGAAAAACTCTGTTAGACAAGTTACAAGATAAAAATGTGGCATTTTTGTATGCTCAGGACATAAAAATCATGATAAACAATAGTCAGGCCTTTGACGCGTTCTTGTGTGCTCTCACTGGTGTTTTAAATTTTTTAGGTGAGTGTGAAAAGCGACCCAAGGGTTATCCGAAAAATGAAGGGTGGGTTAGTATTCCCATACAAGAAGTTAAGGCGAACTTTAACTCATAGCGAATCCGTAATAAGGGTATGAAATTATGCAGGTATTGAACTTAAAATTCTTAAAAATATATTTCAATTTTATAATTGTGTTTTCATGCTTGTTTCCTGGAAAAGCTAATGCGAGTAATGAGAATGAGTTGATTACAAGATATGCTATATTTCCTATCTCTGTTGAAAAAGCTTATTTGCAGGAAGCTGACGACTCATGGTGGAACCTGAGAAAAGAGTTTTTAAAGAGTAAATTGTATTTAGTAAGCAGTAAGAAGTTTATGCAGCAAAAAGGCGTTTTTCAGCCTCGACAAAGCCTCGAGGCGGCTGATGTTATTATTTTAGCCCGTTTACTCGACGCTCATGCCTTAGTCATCACGAATTTAAAGGACCGTAATCTTTCGATGATCGTTTATCAAGGAAATACGGGTAAGCCTTTATGGCAAAGTCAGTTTGAGCTCAATGCAGCAATTCCGATTAAGAGGCAACTTAATGAAGCGGTTCTTAACCTTATGAATTCCTATTTGGCTGACATACCTTATCAAGGCTATGTGATAAAAGATGATTTAATAGGAAAGGTCCTTTATGAAGAGGACGGTAAAAAGTATGTAAAAGTTAACGTCGGAGCCAGTACCCAAATATCAGAAGGAGAAAAAATTCAATTTTTTGAATTGGAGTCTGTGAATGCTAAAAACCTTTATCAGGGAGGATCCCAAATTAAAGTTTTTGCAGAGGGAGTCG
>JAGRAA010000518.1 GCA_020435185.1 Bdellovibrionales bacterium
TCGAACCTGCGACCCTCTGGTCCCAAACCAGATGCGCTACCAGACTGCGCCACTCCCCGAGCAGAGTTGAAAAAAGATTTTCAAAGAAGCGGAATATAACGATTCTCTTCAGACAGTCAACGAATTGCTTACAATTGCCTTTATTTGAAAAAAAAATACATCCGGACTACCTTGTAACATAAAAATTTTAAGATTCCAGCTAAAATTAGGGAGGGCTTCTAAGACCGGCAGCAGCTGCGGATTATATGCGGTTAAGGCTTAGTTTTAGACTCCTTATTATTGGGCAGAGGCTAAAAATTAGGATCAAACTTATAGCAAAAATACTGACCTCAGACCTAACGCAATCAGCTAAATGGTCGTTTTCCGTTGATTTTATCTCTATTAGGTCAATAATTTAGAAAATGAAACAATAAATAGGAGAACCGTTTTAAGTACCCCATAGGGTGAACAGCGTGAAAAAAGAAAATAAGGTTATCTTATTTAGTCCATAAGTCTGGGTATAAAAACAAGGCCTGTGGACACAAAGGAACAACAATTATTTATGGTTTTAAAAAACATTTTTAAAAAACAACAAGTATACAACGAAGGAGCAACTATGAAAAAGTTAATCGCACTAGTAGCAGCTTTAGCTTTTGCGCCAGCTGCATTTGCTGCTGATTCAGAAGTTAGCCATAATGCTGAATATAGAATGCGTTATAATAACGATGCAAATGCAAAGTTTGCACAAGGGTCAAGCGGAGCTTATTACAACCACAGATTTAAGCTTGGTTTAACTTACAGAAGTGGAGAAAAATTCTCTGCTCACGCTAGCTTAATTCACAACAACATGTGGGGTATTTCTGCACCAGCCTCTCACCCTGCAACTTTTAGCACACCTAACGCACAAACATTAATGTTAGTGAATCAGGCTTATGCTAGCTGGATGGTAAGTGACGATTTCATGATCAAATCTGGTCGTATGCCAGTAGAATTTGGTGATGGAACAATCTTTGCCGAGAACGATTATGAGTCTACTCCTTACGCGTTTGATGGATTAAACTTTGCGTATGACACTGAGTTTGCTCACATCGATTTCTTCATGTTGAGAACTGGTGAAACTGCTGTTGGCACTAGCCCAGATAACGAAGAAGATTGGTATGTGTTTAGTTTTGACATTAAGTCTCTTCCTGAGTTCTTAAAAATGGCAAACATTCACTTGATCCAATATGCTAAAGAAGATGATCCTACAGAAGCTAACAAAAAAGCTTCTATGAACTTTGGTTTAACTTTAGGTGGAGACGCTGGTGGTTTGGATTACCGTTTAACTTATGCTAGCCAAAGCGGTAAAACTGGTCCGAGTGCTTCTGAAGTTTCTACTTCTGGTACTATGATGGATTTAGAAGTAGGTTATGCAGTTCCCACTTTTATGAATAGCCGTTTTGCTCTTGGATACCACAATCAAACTGGTGACAAAGGTGACGACGCTACTAAAAGTACTGCTTACCAAGCTGGATACTATGACATTCATGCTAACGCTGGTTTAATGGATGTTGTGAGCTGGAATGGAACAACTTTTGGTTCAACCAGTACTAAATCTGTTACTGATGGTACAAACTCTGTGAATCTTGGTTTAACGGATATGTGGTTTGTTTGGACTATGATGCCTATGGAAGGTTACAACACTGCAATTCAATATCACATGTTCTCAGCTGCTGAAAAAGGAGCTTTATCTTCTGGTGATTTAGGGAGCGAGCTTGATCTTGAAGCCACTAAAAAATACGAAGGTGGTTTAGAAATGACTGCTCGTATTGGTATGTTGACTCCTGGAGAGTTATTGAAAAGTGGGTCTTTTGGAACTCTAAGCGAAACTTATCAAAAACTTTATTTACAAGCTAAATTCAACTTCTAAGTTTGATCATTTAGAGTTGTAAGAAAAAAGCCAAGGATTTGATCCTTGGCTTTTTTTTATGGTTTTTGTATTCTGATTATGAGGAGTCACCATATGCTTATGCGCTTTATAACAATGTTGTTCTGTGGGTTAATGTTATCGCCTTCTGTACAAGCTGCATCGAAGGGTCAGATTACAGTAAAAGGGGCTCTTAAAGAGAGTTTAAACAGTATGCTGAAGGTGGCTAGCGATCTTCATACCTCTTGTTACGAACAAAATGAACCAAAGATAGCCACTCATCTAAAAAGCCTTTCTGTTTCTATTCAGAGAGTGCAAAGGACTGGAGAGTTGTCAAATCAGCAGAATCCTCATTTGAATAAGATCTTAGATGCGATTCAGTCTCAGATTAAAATCATTCAAAATAGTAATCACATTGATAAAAAAGAAAATCTAAAAAATGCATTTAGACAATTGGTTCAAATCGTTAAGGTCTACAAATTAGATAGTTATCGAGTGTTTTTCTGCTCTAAAGACCGTAGCGTTTGGATGCAAAAAAGTTGGAAGCCTCAAAATCCCATAAGCCCAGAAAAATATAAAGACTGTGGAAAGCCCGTGAGATAATGGATAAATTTTTTAAAAGTTTATCTAAAGGAACCTTAGCCACTTTGGCCATTGCTGCAGGAACTTTGTTTTTTATTCTTAATGATCCTCCTCATACAGTTTGTGACACCCAAAAAGAAGAAATAAGACGCTTAAAAAAACATCTGCTTTTTGAAAAAACACCTAATCCTTTGACGGGAGAGTCGGGGAGTCGATTCAACTATTTGGCCGATCATTGTAAATACACCAATACTCCGGGAGG
>JAGRAA010000519.1 GCA_020435185.1 Bdellovibrionales bacterium
GACTAGATATGCCCAGCCAGGTCAACTTCACGTTATAGGACTCTAAAATTTGAACTAAAAGGTCTGCGTAAATCAATCCCCCCCCTTTACATTAAATACAATCCAGCTCATTTTTCTCACTGAATTCCCCTAATATCTACGACATTTATCAACAGAGCACAAACAGAATTTATTTATATTTGAGCTCAAGTATTGAAAAATAAAATACAACTAAGGGTCAGATGTCTATTTTTATATACAAAGCCTTCTTGCCCTAGACCAAAGTGCAAGATTCAGCTCTCACTACAAATAGTTTCCAATCTATGGCCTCATCTCTTTTTCTTAATGTTTGTCCAGTATTCAAATGCCTAAAAAAACTATTAAAATAAATAAAAAAATACTCCGATACAAAAAAAGTAATACAAGGAGACATCTGCAATGTCAGAAAATACATCGACAGAGAAAATAATTGTTGTTGAAGACTCACCACCAAATAGAAAAATTCTTGCACATTTACTTACAAAGCTAGGTTATGAAGTGGACAGCTTTGAAGATGGTCAAAAGGCATGGGACTTCTTAAATGGTGACGAAAACAAAGGAAACATTGTTGCTGTTATTTCGGATATCATGATGCCAAACATGGATGGGGTTCAGCTCTTAAGCAACGTACGCAAAAGTGATACTTTTCAATCTCTTCCCTTTGTTTTAGTCACAGCAGTTTCTGACCGTGACTACATCATTGAAGCGAAAAATCTGAATGTAAACGGTTATATTTTAAAACCTGTAAGCTTGAAAAAAATCCAATCTAAATTACAGGATTTATTTCCACAAAAAAACTTTCCAAAAGTTGTGGCTTAAACATCTAAAAAAAGATTGAACTATGGCAGCTCTTAATCTCACTGACGAATACATCATTAAAAAAATAGATGAGCTGCCTACCCTACCAACCATTATCTATGAACTTAGCCGGGTTATAAATGACCCCATGAGCTCTACTTCTGAGGTAGAGAAAATTATGGCTAATGATATGAGTATTACCACTAAAGTACTCAAGCTAGCAAACTCGGCTTATTATGCTATTCCTGGAGGAGTGAGCAGTTTAAGTCGAGCTATAGCCTATTTGGGCTTTGATACTGTCAATCAGCTTGTCCTCTCGTCATCTATTATTAAAGCTTTAGAAATAGACCCTCCCTCAAAATTTGATATAAACCAGTTTTGGACTCACTCCATTGGTGTAGGAATTGCTTCTGAAGTTATTGCTAAAGAAGTCAAGCATCCTATGCCTTCAGATTTATTCACCTCTGGCCTTACACATGATATTGGAAAAGTTGCTCAATACACCATAGATGCCGAATCTATGGTACGCATCGCAGAACTTGCCATCGAAAAAAATATGACATATGCCGATTCAGAATCTGAACTTTCTCTTCCCACTCATACAAAGATTGGTGGATTATTAGCTGAAAAATGGCAGTTGCCTCAAGAGATCGTTGTGGCTATTAAATTTCATCATCAGCTTGACCCTAACAAAAGAATGGGAATATCTGCAAAATTAAGCCAAGTTGTTGATATTGTTTATCTCGCCAATTTACTCATTCACGCATTACAATTTGGACACAGTGGACATTCGGTTCGAACTGGTGCTCCAAAAGAACTTATGGAAAGATTAAATATTGATCCAGGAGATGGCTTTAAAAAATTACTCATCAATATTAAAAACTCTTTGGGTCAAGCTGAAGAATTTATTAAGGTAATAGGTAGTTAATATGTCAAAAAATCTAGAATGTGACATTTTTAAATTCGTAACCGACGAAGCCATTTTAGGCTTCTTAATTTTTGATTTAAACAATGAAAGTTGTACTTATCAAAATAAAATGGCTCGAGATTTATTTGATGGAATCAAAGAAGATCAACTTAAACTCTCCCACCTTTTTGCCGACTCTAGCGCCTCTAAATCTAATGATTTCAAACCCTTTTCAGAGGATTTACTAAATTTAGAAGGTTTTTTTCAAAGTATTTTAATGAACAAACCCTCGGGAAGAATGTTCATCGCAAATGTAGGCGTCAAGAAGATCCAGGGAGACCAATCTAACTTAAGACTTTTAATGATTCAAGACATCACTATACAGAGCAAGCTTCAACGAGATGTAATGGCTAAACAATTTGAAATAAAATCCGCCTATGAAGAACTTGTAAAACAAAACGAACAGTTGAAAGAACTAGATAAGGCCAAAGATAAATTTTTATCATTAATGACTCATGAATTAAGAACACCCGTCTCTGCAATGTTTGCTTCCGCTGAAATACTTAAAGATGGGCTCTATGACACCGAAGAAGAATTAAAAGATTTCATTGAAACCATTTATACTCAAGGAATTCATCTAACAGATCTCGTCAATGACATTTTAGACTTTTCAAAGGTTAAAGCGCGAAAAATGGAATATTACATAGAACAAAAAGACCTTCGAGATGTCATAAAAGATGAAATTGCTCAAAATTCCAACTTCGCAAAACAATCAGGGATTTCGATAAAATATGACCAGCCCGATACTCCTGTCTTATGCTATTACGACACGATTCGTTTAAAGCAAGTTATGAGTAATTTAATATCAAATGCTATTAAATATAATAAAGAAAAGGGATCTGTCCATATCTATATTGAGCAGTTAGAGGACCAAGTTAAATTATATGTCCAAGATACGGGTAAAGGAATCCCCGAAGATAAAACAAAAAAAGTTTTTGATGAGTTTGAAACTCTCGGAAGCCTCTCTTCTCATCAAAAAGGAACCGGACTCGGCATGCCCATTAGTAAAACAATGATTGAAGACATGGGTGGCTCCATTGATCTCACCAGCAAAGAAGGCGAAGGCACATTGTTTTGGATATGTATTCCCACTGTCAAAGTCTTAGAAGAAGACAAATATCGTTCTCGTGACGACGAGAATTTTGATTTAGCACTATGACTAATAAAGTAAAAATGGGAGTCTTTCTTCTCTCCAAATTTCTTCATCATTTTTTAACTGATCTTCTAGGTCTTTTAGTCCTTTTTGATCATCGTCAACCCACCCTCTAAACAGCTCTCCTCCTGTCAATAAATCAATAGGAAGCCTTACAGTTTCGTATTCATAAGGAGGTTGTCGCCATAACTCTATCTGCGGATAAAGCTGTTTA
>JAGRAA010000520.1 GCA_020435185.1 Bdellovibrionales bacterium
GTTATACCTCTCTTATCGGCACATAATGTCTCAACTTTAGCCATTTATAGCCAAAACCAAACAAACGACATTTAGCCATTAATTTTCCTCAACTTAAATTTATTTGAATGGTAGAATTATTTTGTGAAAGCTGTTAGTTTTATAAAAAACTTTAAATTTCAAATAGTTAGCTTATGCATAAGCCTTCTTCTGCATAGCCTGGTGGGCTTGTGGATTTTTCAATCCAGCCAAAAATCAGAGAAGAGCCAACCTCAAATTATAGATGTGGTCTATAATTCAAATAATAAAGCAAAAGAAGACCTTAATCGGACCATCAAAGAAATGCATGCTAAAGAGCTTGATGATCAACTCAGTCAACTTGAAAAACAAGTTTCTGCGCTCTCTGAAAAAAGAAAGCGATACAAAGAACAAACGGTATCTAAAAACTTAAATTCTTCTAGCAACCAATCAAACTTAAAACATCTTTCTCCTATAAAAAAGAAAGAACAAAGCTCTCAAGCAAGTCGAACAAAAATTAAAAACTCAGAAGGCGATGTTTTTCTTGTTGCACCATCTGAAAAATCCCTTTCTCAACCCTATCTGATCAATCCGAAACTCTCATCACCCGCTTTCTTAAAAGACATCCCCTCTATAAAAGCCGGAAAGATGACTTTGCTAAATACTGATCAATTTACCTACTACGCTTTTTTCTACCGATTAAACCACAACTTCAGCAACCGATGGGTAAGTAACGTAGTTGCCTTCAATGAAGGGTTAAATATTTTTGAAAGAAATGAACTCGCTCGAAGTAAAAAAATTACTCGGATAGAGGCTATATTAGACCCTAAAGGAGAGCTTTTAGAAGTCTACCTCCACCAATCGTCTGGAGTAAAAGCATTAGATCAAGCTGTACTCAAAGCCATTTCTGATACCGCTCCAGTTAAAAACCCACCGGAAGGCCTTGTTGAAGACGATGGTCTAATTCATTTACACTACTCTCTAGAAGTCCAATGGCAAAAACATTACGCCGCCCAAAGCCCTGTTTATTGAATAGCCACAGGCTTTTTCGTCCCTATATTGATGATTATCCTTTAAGCTTTAAATATGAACACTAAGGTCTTTTTATCCGCTATAGTATTATTTATTTCAACCCCGTGTCTCGCTGGAATATTTGAGTTTAGCTTATCGACCAGTTTTAAAAATTCCAACATCGATGCCAATAACTACACGAAGAGCACAAGCAATACAGCCTCGGTTAGCTACTATTTCGGCTCTATGTCAGCCATAGAATACTCCTACACCTCTGGAGAAACTCTTCAAGCCGCAAAACCCACAGGGGGAGAAACCATAATTCTTAGAAGTACTTCTACTATTCATGGATTAGATTTAGTCTTTAGCTTTGCCGAAAGAGGAGCTGCCCTTCAGCCTTTTGTAAAAGCTGGAGCTGCTACTATTGTTAGAAAAAATTTTTATTCGACAGACAGCATTCCAGAATTAGAAACTCCAGGATATTCAGGTACAGTTCCAAGTGTCGGCGTTGGAGTAAAAATTCAACTGACGAAAACCTTCTCTATTAAAGCTGGCCTCGATGGATGGAGCATAGACAACTCTAAACCTCTCAATGAATGGGATCATGCCGGACGCGTAGGTGTGTCTTGGTTATTTTAAAATCCATTCGCTTATTCGCTCTTATATTTACTTTGCAATTTTTAACGGCATGCCAAATTCCCTATCTAGTGAACAATGCTTACCAACACCTTAAACTCATGAATCAAAGAACACCTGTAAAACAAGTTATCGAAGACCCGTCCACCTCCGATGAAACCAAAAGAAAGCTACGGTTAGCTCAAGACGCCAGACAATATGCTGAACAACAGTTAGGATTAAAACCCACGCAGAATTATACTTCTTTTGTTGAGCTCAATAGACCTTATATCACCTACGTAGTGAGCGTGAGTCCAAAAGACAAACTAGAATACAAAAAATGGAGTTTTCCCTTTGTTGGAAAAGTTCCTTACAAAGGTTTTTTTAGTAAACAAGAAGCACTCGATGAGGCCAATAAATTTGATAAGAATAAGTACGACACTTATGTGAGAGGAGCCAGCGCCTATTCTACGCTGGGGTGGTTTAACGATCCCATTTTATCTTCTATGATGAAGTACAAAGATTATGACATAGTTAATTTAATTATTCATGAAACCACCCACGCCACTTTATATATTAAGGACAATGCCGATTTCAACGAGCGACTCGCCTCCTACGTCGGAAACAAGGGCACCGAGCTCTTCTATAAGTCAAAAGAGGGTCCTCTCTCACCAACTGTGATCAAGCTCTCTGAAGATCAAAAAGACGAAAAAATTTTTTCTGAGTTCATTAGCAGAGAAACTGACAAATTAAAGAAATGGTATGAAGAAAATAAAGGAAAATTTTCTGAAGAAATGCGCCTTTCAAGGCTAAAAGAAATCACCGAACGTTTTAAATCTGAAATTTTACCAACGCTTAATACAACTCAATACAAATATTTCACTCAATTGCAAATAAACAATGCTTCGTTGCTATCGTATAAAACCTATGTTTACGATCTTTCTGATTTTGAGAAAGCTTATTTAAAAAATCATGAAAATTTTAATGAATTTATCGAATACTGTAAAACTCTAGAGTCTTCTACAGAGCCAGAAAAACAGCTAAAACAATATATAGATGACCAAAATTCAATGGTAAATTGAAAAGGTAAGGATTTGACCTTACGAATCCGTGAACTAGTTACTACTTGATCGAATGACTCATAAGAATGGTACTTCTTAATTAAATTATGCCTATCTTAAAAAGTACGTTATTTTATACACTTA
>JAGRAA010000521.1 GCA_020435185.1 Bdellovibrionales bacterium
TGTATAAGTTGCACTCACTAAATATCTATCTCTTACACGCTTAAAACCTGAGTAGATACCCGATCCATCATTATCAAAAAAGCGATTTCCATGAACATTATCTTTTACTTTTTCTAAAAACTCATTTCTAAAACCGTCTAAATAGTCTTTACTAATATGACCATGAAGCACCAATAGCACATTAGCGGGGGCTTCTTCATAAGCTTTCAGTCGCTCTAAACTATACTCGCCGACTTCTGCCGTCTCTTTTGTAATCTGAGCCTGCATAGAATCTAAGCTTTTCATAAATTCTTCATTGTGCTTCACCAAATCAGCAATCGCCTTTCTCTGTTGCTCTATACGTTCTTCTTCAAGGGCTCTCTCTTCAGGAGTCTGATCCTTAATTTTTTCTAGTTCTACTCGGGCTTGATCCAACTCTTTTTTTGCATCTACAGAAGCTTGTTCTGCCTTCGCAATTTCAGCCAAACGCTGATCCAAACTTTTCATCTTTTCCTCATAATTCTCAACCCCTTTAGCTTTGTCCGATTCAGCCTTAGCTCTTTTCAATGCTTCATTCGCCTCATTTACCTTTTTCGTGGCCTCTTCAATTCTTTTAGAGGCTTCTTCTTGCATTTTTTTGGCCTTTCCCATTTCTGCCTGAGAAGCTTTGCTTTGTTGAGATTGAATCTCCGTATTAGATTTAAATTTCCCTTGCCCGCAAGCAACCATAAACCCAGTTGAGATAATAATCATAGATGTTAGATACTTTTTCATAATCAAGAGTCTCCTTAATAAAACGACAATGGGTTATAAATAGATGACTTTTAATGAGCAAAAACAAGTCCAACCTCATATAAATGAAAATAATACAGTATTTACAATAGGTTATGATAACGAGGCGCGGCTGTATAAAAATGACTCAAGTGTATATTTAAAAAAAACCAACTCTTTTTTGTCACTTTTTGTTTAAATGAACGTACCCCATAGAAAGGGAAAAAAAGGAATTTATTTTATGAAATCTTTAGCGTTTATATTACCCTACTTACTCACTCTCTATGCTATATCAAGTTATGGCGGAGAAAACCATCAACCCTCAATAAAAGGTAACAAAGAGGTCTGGATGAAATCAATAGATAAATCAAAATTAAAAGAGCAACTCACTGATCTACAATATAAAGTGACTCAAAAAGAAGGAACAGAACCTCCTTTTGAAAATGCCTACTGGGACAATAAAAAAGAGGGCATTTATGTGGATGTAGTTTCCGGCGAGCCTCTATTTAGCTCAAAAGATAAATTTGACTCTGGAACCGGTTGGCCCAGCTTCACAAAACCTCTTGATGACCAATATGTAAAAACAAAATTAGACTTTAAACTCATCTATCCTAGACGAGAGGTCAGAAGTCATCTTGCTGATTCTCATCTTGGTCATGTCTTTAAGGATGGACCTCAGCCTACGGGATTAAGATACTGCATCAATTCAGCTGCGTTAGAATTTATTCCTAAAGAGAAATTAAAAGAAAAAGGATACGAAAAATATTTAGCTCTTTTCGAATCTTCGAGCCCTCAAAGTATGGATAAAAAAATCGATAAACAAGACCCTCCTCTCGCCACACAGGCTACTGAAACAGCTATCCTCTCAGGAGGATGCTTTTGGGGTGTAGAAGAAATTATTCGTAAAATCCCGGGAGTACTAAAAACAGATGTTGGTTACACAGGAGGAAATATCTCCAATGCAACTTATGATATTGTCAAACTAGGAACCTCTGGACATGCCGAAGCCGTTCGAATCGAGTATGATCCTAGCAAAACCAACTATAAAACCATCTTAGATTATTTTTTCAGACTTCATGATCCTACGACTCTTAATCGACAAGGAAATGATGTAGGAACCCAATATCGCTCCTCCGTTTTTTATTTGAATGAGGAACAAAAAAATATTGCTCTAGAGAAAATTAAAGAGGTGAATGCTTCTAAAAAATGGAAAAATCCTCTCGTTACAGAAGTTGTTCCTGCAGGTAAATTTTATCTTGCTGAAGAATATCATCAAGACTATTTGCAAAAACACCCAAACGGGTACACTTGTCATTACTTAAGGGATTGATAAGCTCTTCATGGCTTACTCTTTGCTTAAAGGGTACTTAATAGTGACTGCTTTAAATAGAAAATCTTGGTGATTTCAACAAAATACGACTCCAAGATTTTTGATTAACGGACAATTAATGGCAAGAGTTAAGTATTTTTACAGCAATATTCATCTTTACCCTGAACGATACAATAGAGTTTTTCTTATTGTATCACTTCTATTGGTGATCTCCTCTGTCTCTTTTGCCCAACAGTGTACATTTGATTTAGATCTCATCCGTTTCTACTCCTTAGGACAATCGAAAAATTACACCCTTAAATATGATCCAAATGCTGTCGTATTTAAAAATGAAAAAGAAGTTAAGAAATCAACTCAATTAAAACAAAAGACCTCTCATATCCGTGTAGCCATACAAACCCTGACTCAAGGAGAAAGAAAACTTGATGATGCTCCTCTACTATACCCTGCTTCAGGAACAGACTCTTACACAGGGTTTTTATTAGGTGCTCAAAAAATAATTGCTCTCGATAACAATCCCTTTTGGGATACCCTACCTGTTGATAAAACTTTAAATATAAAGATCAAAGACACACTAACTGATCGTAAAGAAACATTCAGGCACTACAAAGAAATCGAAGAATCCGGTAGTGTTGGAGAACGAATCATCGGAAATCTTATAGCTCATTTAGGACCCATAACCATACAACAGGTAGATATCATTGTATCCAAGGAGAAGATCAATCGAAGACTTTATCAGCTTGACGACCAAACGGCTCAGCCGGCTATTCACGGAAGGATTTTATTTATGACCGCTGATGGAGTTCAACGAGAGTATATACACATCAACGGAAACGCTATTGGTCGTAATGTCCAAAACATGAAATGGTTCCAATATGTAAAAGATTCCGGGTTTGAGCACCTTCTCATCAAAGGATCTAATGGAGGTATTTTTCAACCTGGAGGAATTCACAACACCTCTGCTCTCCGTAAACTTATTCTAGAAAAACTAAAAGATAGAAAAGGTCTACTTATTGAAGGGCATACGGAAGAAAATGATATTTACGGCGGTTGGGAATTAACCAACGGAGAATATAGAAGTTATCCGGACTTCATTATTTATCCAAAGATTCGACAACATAATTTCACAGTTTTTAATGATTTTAGAGAACGCCCCATTCTTTCTGAAGGATACTTCGGATACAATGTGGGCGTTAGAGTTATTTATTTCAACAAATAATCAAAGAGCGTAATAAGTAAAATTTAATCTATAAGTGGTGTCTTCGATTCCATTTTCTACCGGAACCAGCCCTCTATCATCCGTATTAAACGCATCAAAATCAGCCAAGAATAACACAGCCATATTGTCAAAGGCATAACGAACAGAACCGGCTAAATTAATGTCTTCTTGATTACTATTATTTTTTAATAGGTAATTATTATAAGTAAGAGTTAATCCTAACTTTAAATTACTATTAATATTATAAGCAGGAGC
>JAGRAA010000522.1 GCA_020435185.1 Bdellovibrionales bacterium
GTTTCTGTAACAACCCCTTGTCCGGAGAAGGCGGCGTCACCATGAATAAGCACTGGGACTACTTTTTTTCTCTCTTTCGTGTCTTTTCGTACTCTTTGTTTAGCTCTGGTCATACCAAGAACTACGGGGGACACGGCTTCTAGATGACTTGGGTTAAAGGCTAAGGAGAGATGGCAGGGGCCACTTTGAGTTTCTTTATCTGAAGAATAACCCAAGTGGTATTTAACATCACCTTCATATTTATCGGAATGAGGCATATGACCTTCAAATTCCGAAAGAATGTCTTCAAGACCTTTGTCCATAAAGTTTGCAAGTACATTGATTCTTCCGCGATGAGCCATGCCTATGACGACCTCTTCGACTTTTAAACTGGTACCTTTTTCAACCAAGTGCTCCAGCATCGGAATGAGCGAATCACCTCCCTCAATAGAAAATCTTTTCATTCCCACAAAGCGTGTATGAATAAATTTCTCAAGAGATTCCGTGCGCGCGAGTTGTTCATAAATTTTTTGTTTTTGGTCTTGAGGTAAAATTAAACCATTGTTTTCAAGCTCTTTATAAAACCATAGGCGTACATTTGGTTCACATTCGGCGAGCTGAGCTGTTAGGGTTCCGCAATAGGTCGTCTCGAGCTTTTGAAGGATTTCTTTCAGAGTCATGTTTTCTTTATCTAAAAACGAGGATGCTCTAAAGGATTGATTAAAGTCCTTTTCTGAAAGTCCAAAGTTTTCTAAATTTAAAAAAGAATGATCTCTTTTATTTAAACCCAATGGATCCAAGTTTGCTTTTAAATGTCCATAATCGCGGTAGGCTCGAATAAGTCTGTAAACATCTACTTCCTTTTCTGAAACTCCTTGAGCTCGAGAAGAAGATAGATTGGACGAGCCCGCAAACTCCATTCCTTCGAAGAAAATTTGCCATTCTCTGTCTACAGATTGAGGGTTTTGGGTATAAGAGTTATAGAGCTGTTCAGCTAATTCTAGATTACTGCGGTTCATGAAACTGAGGTCAGTCAATTTGGGTCCCTTTTTAAAAAAAAATTTATTTCCCTTATATCAATTATTTAGGTTCAGGTATACAAGTGAATTTTCAATCAGACCCTATGCACTATCAAGAAATTTTAATCTTGGTTTATTCAAAAAAAATTGAGTTAAAGATCATATGGTTTTAAAATTAAATCAGTTTTTTCAATCCAATAAGAGGCAGCAGAATGGAATGGTCTGATATCAACGAGTATATTATTAAATTTTGGGAATTTAGGCTTTTTATCGTTGATGGAAATGCTATAACTTTAGGCAAAGTTGTGGTGGCTTTTTTTCTTTTGGTGTTGGGTTACTTTCTGTCTAAAAAATTTAGCAAACAGCTAGAGGCAAGGGTTCTTTCCCGTTTAGATATTGATCCTGCATTACGATACACGCTTCATCAGTTTTCTTTTTACGGAATGCTTATTATATTTACTTTGTTTATTTTAAACTTTTTAAATATCCCAGTGACTGTTTTTACGGTTTTGGGAGGAGCTTTGGCCATTGGGGTTGGGTTTGGGTCTCAAAATATCGTCAATAATTTTTTTAGTGGCGTGATCATTATGATTGAGAGGCCGGTGCGTATTGGCGATATGATTGAGATTGGAGCGCTCAAAGGGATTGTCGAAGAGATTGGAATTCGAAGCACAAGAGTGAAGTCTCAAGATAATACTCATATCGTTGTCCCTAACAGTGTTTTTTTAGAGCAGAATGTTTTGAATTGGACCCTTTCTGATAATGTGGTGAGGGGTCATTTGAACATTGGAGTGGCTTATGGATCGGATGTTCAAAAGGTAAGATCTCTCTTGATTGAAGCCGCTCATAGGCACAGTAAGGTTTTAGATTATCCTAAGTCAGAAGTGTTTTTTTTAGATTTTGGAGACAATGCGTTGGTGTTTCAACTTTACTATTATAGCCATATTAAGAATTCTTTGGAGC
>JAGRAA010000015.1 GCA_020435185.1 Bdellovibrionales bacterium
CAACAGAACAAAAAGACTATTATTCCATCATTTGGCCTCAATTAGTCTTAGAAGAAGAAAAAACAAATTATCAGAAGAAGGTCGATTTTGGTTTGATTTTTATCCCTAATGAAGGTTCTGATCCTTATATGAATGCCAAAGAATTTTTTTGGTTAGAGGAGAGTTCTATTGGATTTCGATGGGGTATGGGACGAAGAAAGATCACTTGGTCTCAATTAGATAGTGATTGGGGGCTAGGGGTTTGGCAACCGGTGCTTGCTTATAATTATCTTCGTCCTATTGAACAAGGAACTCTTGGATTGTTCTTCGATTTTGATAAAAAAGATCATAAATTTCAATTTTCTATATCTCCTTATACGATTCCCTCACAAACGGCTAAAATATCAGAACAAGATGGATTTGTTCAATCCAGCAACAGATGGTTTGTAGACCCTATTTCTGATCTTGGGCTAAATGGCGTAAAAACAAATATCAAATATAGTTTAGAGTTCCCTTCTTTTATGGAAATCATCTCTCATCCTTCCGTGGCCACATCTTATTACACAACTTTTCAAAGTAGTCATTGGTGGTTCAGAGCTTCATTAGCCTATAAACCCATGAATCATCTTCACCTTTATGTGAAGCAACCTACTTTGAAGAGCTCATTGACCGATTCTTATATTGATGTAGAGGTTGTCCCAGCGGTTCTTTATCATTCTCTGGCTACTATTGAATCTGGATTTATAAATGAAAATTTAGAGGGGTACATTTCTTTAAGTGTTGATCAACCTGAAAACACCCCTCTCGAAGATGTTTGGTTAGAGATGCCGACGAATAAAACCTATATTCTGGGTTCAAAAGGCCGTTTTCGTTTGAGTAATCTAGGATGGTCTAGGTCTTTTGTCTCTTTAGCGGCATTTAAAATCATTGATGAGACCGGGAATGATCAAGGATTAGTAACTCCGAAAGATGATAGTTTTAGTGATATAGAGATTACATTTGATCGTTATAAATTTAGAGACGCGGTTTCTTTGGGGATAGAGATAGGATCTGAAAAATACCTGGGGCTATATGGTGATATTAAAATGCTTAAATCTTTTTCTGCCCAAGGAGAGGCTTTAATCGCTAATATTAAATACAGCTGGACTCAGCAATGGCAGGCCTTTTTAGAATTAGATGTTATTGGGCATGATTCTTATGAAGGGCAAAGTTTCTTTAACAAATATAGAACAAATGATTCGGTGAGTGGTGGTGTTAAATATGTTTTTTAAGCCACGTTCAATTCTTTATTTAATAACTTTATCGTTTGTCAGTTTTGTTTTTGTTTCTTGTAATCTTAAAATAGGAGAACAGCCTTACCGTACCGACAATATAGATCTTAAACCACGACCTTGTACCAAAGAATTAGCGACTAGGACCAAAAAGTATTTCTATGGAGAGCTTGAAAAGGAAGATAGTTTTGAAAGTATCTCTAGTTGCGTGAATAGAGGGTTAGATAACTTCTTAAAAATATATGAGGCAGACCAACCAAACTATTATAGTCCTATTAAGCTGAGTAATTTTTTACATCGTTATTATCTGAAGGATCAGAAGATATCTGAGAACTTACTTGAAGAAATTATGAATATAAAAAAGGTTTTATTCGGCGGATCAAATCTTATGATTTCAAAGTCTGAAATTCAAAATCTACAAAAATTAATCGAAATAGTGGGATATCATGCGAAACAGCTTAGGCCTTTTATGCCCATACTTTCGCAAAAAGTAGATGAGTTATCCACTGATGAACATTTAAAAGAAGGGTTTCGCAGGTTAAGAGTAGCTGCAAAAGATTTGATCTCAATTTTATCTCTGAGTAAAAGCTCTTATCAGTTTGGTCATTTTGCTCACCTCTTGGATGAGTTAAGGATGTTTTTTCAATGGGACAAAGCTTTTGAGAAGACTAAGTCTATTTATGATTGGATGTATTTAGTAGAAACTATAAAGTTAAACATGATTGGAGATCCTGCTGAGTCTCTTTCGTCTGAACAGTGGGAGCCTTTTGTTGATGCTATTATAGATAGCTATGAAATCTATGTCTATTATCATTATTTTATTCGCTCAAAGCCTTTTTATAAAGGCAAGTTG
>JAGRAA010000523.1 GCA_020435185.1 Bdellovibrionales bacterium
TTACCATTAGGCTCCCCTCGACCGCCGGCTTTCAGTATGTCATAGTACCCGTCACCATCGAAATCTTTAATAAATAACACTTTAACTGACTTTTGAAAAATCACTTTAGGAGTATGATTAAATAAACTTACTAAAATTAACTCATCATCACTTGAGCCCCCCATCCAATTGGACATAGCCAATACATGCTGAGATCTGGATTTAAAGCTTAATGGGAAGGTTTTTAGGTATTTTCCTATGTTTTTTGTGTTTTCAGGAAAGTTATCTACATTTTTTAAATCCGAGGCTTGAAGCTCGTTTAATGAAAATACAGATTTACCTTTCTGGTATAGGGTAACTTTTGTATATGCCCCTGGATCATCCCAGTCTTTTGGAATCTCTAATTTAATCGTATACCCATTGCCGGTCGGGATTTTACCTGAATAAACTTTCACCATAGAAACTTTGGCTGTGGCTGCATGACAGGCTAAAAAGACACTGGCCAGTAAGATTGCTTTAGTGTACACGCTGCTATTCTCCTTCTCTCAAAAGACTACAAATTTACTTTATGATCTCAGTCCCTTACTAAAAATCTTTTAATAGGCTTGATCAAATAACCAAATACCGTATACAAATACGATAATCGCGCCAAACAGATGAACATAAGACGTTTTTTTATGTCCATATTTTTGAACGACTAAAAAATCGGACGCGGCAACAATACTTATGAATAAATTTATACAGCCTAGAGCAAGCCAGTTTTTTAAATAAAACAACACCAGTACAGTAAGGCCAATAAAGACATCTCGTACTCCAGTGCTTATGACATAAGGCAAAGCCTGGCCGTTTACCGTGATTCCAAATTTTTTCGACATGGGTTCTGGTCGCAATACCGCCGCAATACCTATACCAAGGGTGGTGAGCCCGATGACCGGTGATAAATAAAAAAGTAATTCGATAAAGTTCATAAATTTGCAATCCAATTAAATGTCATTTCAATTATTGACCTAAATTTATAGATATGCAGCACTTTTACAGAATGCCTCTATGCATAATTGATCTAATGAGTGACCTTTTTAAAAAACGGGAATGAGCTCTTTGTGTCCGATGAAATGTTTCTTGCCAGTGTTTATGTCCATTTCGATTTTTTGAATTTCTTCACAGCCAAGTTCTGACTTTTCCTTAAGATCCCGGCATGCATCCCCTTTTAAACGTTTCTTACTCTCCCAAAAAATAAGTTTTTTCTCTTTTGCTTCAATAGGTCTATCAACAGTGACTACGATTTTTCTTACTAAATTTGAGGTCTCAGTGCTATATACAGAAAGTCGTGTAAATCCAGGTGCACTTTTATATCTTCTCAAAAAAACATAATCATTAGAAATTCCTAAAAAGCTCATTTCAGAGGCATCTATAGCTAAAGAGGTATTCAAAGATTTACAATCACCTGGAGAGTTTTTAGGCGTACGTTTTTTTAGAAAAATTTTACTTCCTTCTCCACCCTCTGGGCTTTCATCAGTAATGTTTAAATGAAATTTTAAAATCCAATGTTTATAGATCTTACAAAAATTACTATTGTCGAGCTTGACAATAGAAGCCTCCTTCTCAAAGGCATAAAGACTATTGAAGGTAAAAAACAGTATTAAAAATAATTGAAAAATGCGCATAACTTAGAATGGGATTAAATATTATTTCAGTCAATATTCTTTTTTATCTGCGATTTCAATTGAATAGAGGCATTTGTATAGCCACAGCCATCTCCATCGACAAAATGAACATGATCTCCCTTTGCCGCTTTATAAGTAAAACAAGTCGTCACTGCGTGATCTGAGCGATGAATACCGTAGAAGATAGACTTTTCTATTCTTGCTGCTTCTAAAAGGTCTTCTATTTCTTTAGCCTGTTGATCGGTGCAGTCGATAACCATTCTTAAATTATCATCAAACTTTTTAAAATCAGATTGTAAGGGAACCTCTGACTTATATTTATGCGGGTCAAATCCTGCTGAGGATATATTAAATTTCAGCATAAAATTTGCGATAAGAATTTGAAAAAAAACTTTCAATCGGCCAAAAGAACTGTGAGAACGAAAACGCATTTCAGAATCTAAAGTCTCCGGAAGGGTTTTCCAATTGAGTTGTGTCTTCGAGACAGGATTAGCCGATTGAAAATCTCCTCCCAATATTTTTTTAATATTCTCAACAAGTATCTGGCGGACCCAATCCGTCTCCCCGTCTTTTTTAGGCTTTACAATGATTGAAAGTATATGACCATTTCGAGAAGCGAATTTTTCTAGACGGCAAGAAAGTCCATCTAGATTCGGCATCTGAAACTCTTCTTCTTCGTTAAGAAGGATAGCTTTCGGATTTTGAGACTTCACCATATCTTCAGCAAGATTGCATCCTGGCCCCATGATTTGCGCGAGCACCGTGTTTTCTGAGACCTTGTACTTACCCACGTATATGTAGTTACCTTCATTGTGCAAATCAATAACATTTACAGCGCCAATTCTAAGGGAAATGCCAAATTCTCGTTTAGCCAACTTTATAAGTCCCACAAATTGTGGTCTTAATTTTTTAAATATGGCTTGAGGCATAAGCATAGTCGCCCCATCTCCGCCAAATATACTTACAGTGTTACTGCTTTGAATCTCATTACTATAAATGGTGATTGCTGATGCCCCCAACATATTCACGATTTTGAATTTTCCCTCTTTTACAGCTTGAGTGGATCCTTTTATATCTGAGACCACAATGACCCAATTCGAGGGGGCTTTAGAAAAATAGGCCGAATCATGTATCTGCGAAAAGTCAGAAAATGGTTTTAAATGTTGGTAAAAATTCATAAAAAACTCTTCGGTTAAATCTCTATTTACTTCTAATGATGATAATTAAAGTTTAATCCAAAATTTTATGTATCAAAATGAACCACTCAATGACATCTCATTTTGTCAAAATTTATAACAGCTGAAACAATTGTTTATTGAAATTTTTCTCAAAGGCCACACAATGCCATTAATGTGGTCCAGCTCTTGCAAAATTTCAACTTAAGAAGGTCATGAGAGCTTTGGGGGATATGTGAGTAAATTAAAGTATTTTTATTTGTCAGTCTTAGTCATAATCATCTATTTTTTTCAAAATTGTGCGCCCGCCCTGCGATCGTCTTCGCCCGAAAGTTTGTCATCTGTGATAGATCAGAGCTCCCTAGAGCGAGAGGGAACTTCGTCTTCGCAGTCTATGGCCGAATACTTTTTTTCTAATGATACTCATTTTGTAGTAACAGATAATAGCTCCGCTATACTTAGCGGAGGCAACAATCAACAAGTCGGCGGTTCACAAAATCCAACAACTACACCCGATAATGTAGAAGTCGTGGAGTCCACCGCCCCGGGCGCAGCTTGCTCGAGGGTAAGTAGTGTGTCTGGCTTGGGTTTAGAAAATCTAAAGAATGGCTATAAAGCCGCCTTTACTTCAATAAAAGTAAATCAATCGGTATCCTGGGCCAATGGAACTTTGACCAAAAATGCAGATGGAACATTATCTTATAATGACAGAAACCCAGGCAGTTCATTAATTTTGAATGAGTCTGACTCTCCTGAGTCTATAGCTCTTGCTAATCCTTACATTGGTCGACTATGGATGAAGCAATATGGTATTCAATTTGGCGTCACAAGAGCTTCTTTGCTAGGAACTATAAAAGCTTATCATCATCTATTTGCCCATCCTATGGGTCCTAATAAAGAGTTTTTGCTGGCTTTGTCTAATACTGGGGTCAAAGTGACGACTTCGTCTGTGGCTGGTGCCTATACCTTTCACACTCCAGATGGTCCAATGAATAGTGTCCAGTTTTCGGGCTCGGTATGGTGTGTGGCGATGACCAGCGACTGGGGACAGGCTCACTAGGGTTTAGGTTTTCTTTAAGATGGGTTTAAAGTATTTGTACGGGACAACAAGCATCCCAAAATTTACTCCGCCGTCTTTCATCTTATTAGAATGATGAACATGGTGAGCCGCTTTAAGCCCTTTTATATATCGCCCTTTATTTAATCCTTTAAAATTTATACGTTTATGAATCACCACCTCGTGAACAAAAAAATAAGCTATTCCGTAGGCCATCACCCCAAAGCCAATGGCCCCTAATAATGGCCATTGGTTTAATTTAGAAAACAATATGCTTAAAAAACTTGGAACGGCAAAAAAAATAGCGAAAAAATCATTAAACTGCCACCATCTCGACTTATCCACGACATGATGATCTTTATGCAATGACCACAAAAATCCATGCATGACATAT
>JAGRAA010000524.1 GCA_020435185.1 Bdellovibrionales bacterium
GCTAGATGATACTCCCCTTGCCGTAAAAGATCTCTACTCTTCTCCACTTTGGATTGATAAGAAGAGCAACTGGATAAAAATAGCATTAAAATAAAAAGGCCGGATTTTATTTTCCAGCCTTTAAAAGATCCAAATTTCATATGAGGTTTACAATCCTACATTTTGTTTTTTATACAATTTTCTAATTTGCTTGTAGTCAGACCAAACAATCAAACCGGTTTTAAGATTTGTCATATTTAAAGTCAGCTTATAATAAACGGATTTATCTCTACCCGCCTGTTGCACGATCGAATCTAATCGACCATTTATAATGTAATCGGCACCAATTTGGCCACCAGGCCCTTTTCTAGTTTGTGCTGAAACATTGCCTGCATTCTGATAGTCGTATTCTTCAGAAATATCTTCTCGAGCGGCTTTATCTACAAACTGAAGACCTGCAGACCTCATAAGCTCTACTCTCAACATATCTGTAATATTTTGCGTATCAATATGTTCACTTGTCTTATTTTGCATTCGCGTAACCATAACTACAGGAGGTTTTTTTGCCGTTCTAATCGCATAGTGGTTACTTGCGCTTTGAACCAAATCACGAACAGCATTTTGCATATCTGTCTCTGACCACTTATCATTCAATAGGTTAGTACTATTTACGTCCTGATCATATTCTCCTCTTACATAAGCTTTAGGACCACAAGAAGATAATCCAGCCAACAACGATAATAAAACTAGTGCCGATAAAATTGTTTTTGTCATCTGTTCCTCACATTTGTTAAAAAAATTTATTTTAAATGACTTTGTTCGATTATCAAGTCCAACATTCATATATTCGATTAAAAATTTGGCCGAATTTCGAGAATTTATTGCAGATTCTCCATTTATCTTGAGATGAGCTAGGAAAGACTTTTGCAAGAATTCCCTTATACCTTTTGTGAACCAAGGGAGGTCTTTTGCAAATAGAACACATAGAAAACAGCTTAGCGGCCTACAATAGCCTGCGTCACATTATAGCTCAAGACGTCGAAGAAGTCTGGGTTCTTGCCTTAAACAGTCAAAAGTTGCTTCTTCGTGCAGGTCGCATTTTTAAGGGTACTGCTGATCAATGCCTCTTTCACCCTAGAGATATCTTTCGTTTTGTTTATCTCTACAATGCAACTGGTTTTATTCTGATTCACAGCCATCCCAGTGGTTTTTGCGAACCCTCAGCCCCTGATATTAAAGTGACAAGACAGCTTAAAAAAAGTGCCCGCTTACTTCAAGTGGAGTTTGTAGATCATTTAATCATAACATCAATGGGATATTTTAGCTTTCAAGACGAAGGGGTATTTTAATTATTATTGAAACCATTACGAATAGGACGGACGCCAACAACTTCTAAGTTGTCATTCAACTCAACGTCATATCCTCCACGTCGAGCATTTTCAATAAATGCGTCTACAAAAGCCTGGCGTTCTTTTTGCTCGTAATCTTCTAAATATTGGTCAAGAGCCACCGAAGCATAAATATCATCCTGAAAACTTTTAGTGTGCGTTTGCATCTTTTTAATATCTTGATCGTACTGTTTAAACTTATCCTGACTATCAACATTTACTCCATACCCAATAAGAGGCTGCTTCTCAGTGGGAGCATGTGCTCCTTTTAACGAATAAGAATCTATATTCGAGTTTTGATTTTCGACTTGCCGTTTATGCAACTCTCCTTCAACATGAGCTTGTTTAATAAAGTAATTAATCTTTTTCAAAATTCTGTGTTGCTTACTTGTATTTGAAGCTTGATTTAAATCAACCGAGGAAAAATTATTTGAGGAAATCTCCTCGTTCTTCATGAAATTTTCGTTTTCAAAAAGAAAAAATAAAGATGCTAAAAACAATGCGAATGTGACCATCGAAACAAATTTTGAATTTTGATTGTTATCTTTCATATCCTCTCCAGGCTTTTCTCTTAAAGAAAGATTATGCAAATTTAAGACCAACCAACAAAGACTAAGTATTTAATTTTACTTGTATTTTTTTGTTTCAAAATGATATTCGAAGCTATATTATGAGCAACTGTCTAATCATTTGTCGACATTTTACGCTTTTAAAACCTCTCAGGGTTTTAAACGCCCGAAAACTCAATCATTCTCTTAAGCTTGATACCTCATTCTTGGCACAACTTATGAAAACAAAAAAATAGGAGTAACCATGAAAGACAACAAATCATCTTTTACGATTATATATATACTACTTTTTTTTCTAGTGTTTTTTTGTAATTCTTTATTTGCTCAAGAACAAAAGATAATAAATGTCTCTCTCGGTTGGCACTCCAATACCGAATTCTCAGGGATCTATACGGCACAAAAATACGGATTATACAAAAAGCTCGGATTAAAAGTGAATATCGTCGACAACCAAAGTAAAGACTCCGAAACGATTCTGCAAAATAATGCGCAAGTTTTCTTTCGTTCCCAACATCGAATTATGAATGATCGATTAAAGGGAGTACCTATAAAAGCTTTTGCAGCAAAATTTCAAGTAACACCAAATTGTATA
>JAGRAA010000525.1 GCA_020435185.1 Bdellovibrionales bacterium
AGCTAGTTTTGATATAGTCATGCATATAGTAGATTATAATGAGTCCGACTCTTACCTTAGAGCCTTCTGGGTTGGACTTACAAACACTCTTCTCGTTTCAGTTTTAGGAATAATTTTTTCTACCATAATTGGCTTTTCAATGGGTATCGCAAGACTCTCAGAGAACTGGCTTGTTAAAAAACTATCCTTGCTCTATATCGAAAGCATTCGCAATATTCCTTTATTATTACAACTTTTCTTTTGGTATTTTTCCGTCCTTCGCTCTTTACCCGATGTAAAACAAAGCTTCTCTTGGCAAAATCTTATTTTTTTAAATAACAGAGGTCTATATCTTCCTAAACCTTATTTTTCTACAGAAGGACAGCTCCATTGGAGTGTTCCCCATCTTAATTTTTTTAATTTCGAAGGCGGATTGGTTATTATTCCAGAATTTATAGCTCTCTTGCTTGCTCTCTCTATATACACGGGTTCTTTTATCGCTGAAATCGTACGTGCCGGAATACTCTCAGTAAATAGCGGTCAAATAGAAGCTAGCAAAGCTTTAGGTTTTAGCGTTAAACAAAGACTGAGGCTCATCATCATTCCTCAAGCGTTACGAGTCATTATACCTCCTCTCACAAGTCAACTCTTAAACTTAACAAAAAATTCTTCTTTAGCTGCGGCCATAGCCTACCCAGACTTGGTGCTTATTTTTACCGGCACAGTGTTACTACAAACAGGTCAAGCCGTAGAAGTTGTTTTGATCACCATGACTGTGTATTTATGTATAAGTCTATTCATTTCATTAATCATGAATTTCTATAACAAAAAAATAAAATGGGGTGAGAGATAATTATGCGAAGCCCTATTTCCATTTTCACTCAACGCCAGATTTTTCAATCGATAAAAGAAAAACTATTTAAGACTCCTTGGCATTCGTTCATTAGCTTGATTCTTATTTACTTGATATTTAAATTTTTTATCCCCTTTTTTAACTGGGCAATCATTGATGCTAGCTTTATTGGTGAATCAAGATCATCTTGCCATCCCGATGGAGCCTGCTGGGTATTCATTGCAAAAAAAATCAATCAATTTATATATGGGTTCTACCCAGAAAAAGAAATTTGGCGATTAAATTTAGTTTTTATTGGCTTTTTCTTATCTCTTGTTTTTTTAAAATTCGTTAAAAAGAGTTTGCAGAAATCTATTACATTCTTTCTATTGCTTGGGTTTCCTATTCTTTCATTTATTCTTTTAAGGGGAGGTTTTTTTGGATTGACCTCTGTCGATACTTCCAGCTGGGGCGGACTATCTCTTACTCTTATTATCGCCGCCGTGGGGATAGTTGGATCATTACCTCTTGGAATTCTACTCGCCCTAGGGAGAAGGTCTACTCTACCTGTGATCAAAACCCTATGCATCCTATTCATTGAATTTTGGAGAGGAGTCCCATTAATTACTGTGCTTTTTATGTCTTCTGTTATGTTACCTTTGTTTCTTCCTGAAGGCATAAACATAGATAAATTATTGAGAGCTCTTATTGGGGTTGTTTTATTTAGTAGTGCCTATATGGCAGAGGTCATACGAGGAGGATTACAGGGGCTTTCTAAAGGTCAATACGAAGCATCGGAAGCTTTAGGATTAAACTACTGGAAGAAAATGCGTTTAGTTATTTTACCTCAAGCCTTGCGATTGGTTATTCCTGGAATAGTGAATACCTTTATTGGACTTTTTAAAGATACCACCCTTGTATTAGTCATTGGTCTATTTGATTTGCTCGGCATGGTTCAGGCTGCCACAACAGATCCTGAATGGTTGGGTTACAGTACTGAAGGTTACCTTTTTGCCGGATTCGGCTTTTGGATTTTTTGCTTTGCCATGTCTCGATTCAGCCATAAATTAGAAACTAATCATGTCAACCCCTACTAAGGATGAAAAAAATAAAATGACTTTTACACAAAACAACTCTTCTTCACCGATCATTGAAATCCAGCAAGTTCATAAATGGTTCGGTAAACTACATGTTCTCAATGAGATTAATCTCACTATTTCTCCAGGCGAGCGAATTATAATTTGTGGTCCCTCTGGCTCCGGAAAATCCACCCTCATAAGATGTATAAACCAGCTCGAAAAACATCAGAGCGGGAAAATTATTGTAGATGGTCTAGAGCTCAATGAAGACATTAAACAAATGGAAAAAATCAAAGCAGAAGTAGGTATGGTTTTTCAACAGTTCAATTTATTCCCTCACCTCAATGTTTTAGAAAACTGCATTCTAGCCCCAATATGGGTCAAAAAAATACCTCGAAGCCAAGCCGAAGAGTATGCCATGGAGTTATTAGAAAGAGTAAAAATACCTGAACAAGCTCATAAATACCCTAGCCAACTCTCCGGAGGTCAACAGCAACGCGTGGCCATTGCTAGAGCTCTTTGTATGAATCCTAAAATTATGCTTTTCGATGAGCCCACTTCAGCTTTAGATCCAGAAATGATAAAAGAGGTTTTAGACGTAATGAAAGAACTTGCTGAAACAGGAATGACTATGATTTGTGTAACTCATGAAATGAGTTTTGCAAAACAGATCGCCCATCGAATTATATTTATGGATGAGGGCCAAATCATTGAAGAAAGCTCACCTGATCAATTCTTTTCTCAGCCAAAAACAGAAAGAGGCCAAAAGTTTTTAAGTCAAATTTTACAAAATGATTGAGTCAATTTAGGTTAAAGTAAGTTAAAAAAATCTACATAGGTTTCGATCTCAAAGCTTTTTTCAAAGTATCCATTCGCCCCTACTTTTTTAGCCACATAGATATCTTCTGGTAAGCCCGAACAAGAAAACATAAAAATCATTGGATCAATCTTAAACTGATCATGTTTTTTAATACTATCCACCATTTCAAAGCCATTCATTATAGGCATATTGACATCAGATATAATCAAACAAGGTTTTGGATTTTTATTTTCTATAACACCATTCATGTACTTCAAAACATCTTTGGCCGATCCAAAAAATTTAATTTGATTTTTCATGCTTGTTCTTTGATAGCATCTAAATAAAATTTCATGAAAATCAATTTCATCATCAACGACAAGAATCGGTCTCTCTACACAATAAGAAGGATCTTCAGTTAAAAAGGACTTAGATTCAGAAAGATTTTTAATGAACTGATTTTGCATCGATACCTTTTTTATTTTCTTAAATTACCAATAATTTATACATAAATATTTAGAAGTATCCCTGTCTATTATCATAACTATATCACGGCACATCAAGAACTTATAAATTTAGCAGGCCTTCAGTCCCTATATTTTAA
>JAGRAA010000526.1 GCA_020435185.1 Bdellovibrionales bacterium
TTCAATTTTGGTACTTGTATTCTCACTGAGGGAGTTAAGTACTATATTCGCATTATTGCTAACGGGAGTTTCGGCGGCAAGTTCGCCCAAAATGATCGATTTGAATTTGTTGTGGGAAAAACACTTTCTTGTAACAGCACGAGCTTTATAGAGGCTACGGATGTTCCTTACTTTTATATTGTTGAATCAAATCTGTTTGGCTCTTCTCCTGGATACTCGAGTGCGAGTTGTGATGTGTTTTTGGACTCCGCTTCAACGGGAATCACCAATGCTTATTTTTCAACCTTTGATACTAAGGCGAGTCATGTAGCACAATTATATGATGATTATGCGAGGACTACTCAGCTCGATACAGATTACTTTGGAGCCTTAACCAGTACAGTTTTAAAAAGCCGATCTGTGCAGTCTTCTACAGGAGATTTATTTATAAAATTCACTTCCGGCGGCGGGGCCAGTGGAGTGGGTTGGCAGCTTTTTGCCGAAGGGCAACCTAATTTGATTTATCCCGTGGATTTCGTGATTGAGGGGATCAAAGCTAGTGCTGTCGGTGATACGATTTATGATTACCTTTTGGACCACAATGGAACTTTTCCATATTTTGAATTAGGGGTGAGTAATGGGACTAATGGAGCGGGAGTGTTTGATTATTATATTGATGTGCGTGATTCTTCAAACTCCACGACTATCTGTAGCCAAACTTTTAATTATAATGCCGTTAATTTAGGACCAACCCTTAATTTAGTGGTAGGAAATTGCAATGGCCTACTTTCGGCGGGGCAAACTTACTTGGTGGATGTAAAGTTAAAAATAAATAATGAATATAAAGCAGCCATAAACAATAGGTATGAATTTACCGTGCGACCAATTGGTCCGCAACAGGTTAAAATCTTGGGGGTAGGAAAAGCGGGAGAAGATACCGAGTACGATCAGTTTTATGCGATTAACAATGTTGCCGCAAACAGCGCGATCGATGTGACTGTGAAATGGGAATTAGATGCACAGACGTCGAACGCCAATGCGATTCAATCTTTTGATGTTCTGATAAAAAATATGTCGGACACTATTTTATGTTCTCAAGAAGGGTTGGGGAGTGGAAGTGTTTCTGCTCAACTGACCACGTGTAATTTGTCTTCTGGAAGTCAATATAAGGTCAATGTTTTTACCAAAGACTCAGGTGGGGTTACTCTCCCAGCTCTCAATCAAAATTTTATTTTCATGGCTCAGGATTTTGCCGCAGGATCAGAGGGAGGAAATGATCCTTCTTTCAATGCTGGAGCAATTTTTAAAGCTCAAGATATTGCTGCTCAAAAGAATTATGGTCTAGCGTTAGAAGTTCAAGGAGGAGATATCATTGTGGCTGGATATCAAGGAGCCATTGGTGCGAGTAATATATTTGTAAAACGATATAATAGTAGTTTAAATCTGGATTATGATTTTTCAAATTATGATGTTCTCTCGGCTGGGGCAGACGATAAAGTATATAGTTTAACCAAAACTTCGGATGGTGGATTTGTTGCCGTGGGTTCTACTAACGCAACGGGTGTTGTGAGTTTTTTAGTTTTGAAACTAAAGTCAGATTTAACATTAGACACGAGTTTTGCCCAGAGTGGTGTTTTTATTTTTGGAGATGGAAGTAGTTCCATGACGGCCTATTCTGTTCAGCAGGATGCCGCTGGACGAATTATCGTCGCCGGTAAAAAGGGATCGAGTGGAGGATATGTTATTCGATTAAATTCATTAGGTGAACTCATTGATGACCTATTAGTCCCCATGGGAGGGTCAATTTCAGAGATTCGACAAATTAAAGTTCATAACGGCAAAATTTATGGCGTAGGCACTGGGTTTGGTAGTGATAACGATATGGCTGTTGTTAGGCTAATTAATGGTACGAACTTAACATTAGACGGATCGTTTAATTCGGTAGGCTATAAATTGTATGCCCTTGCAGGGACGGACAAAGGCTTATCTATAGTAATAGATAAGAACGAACAGTACGCCTATATCTCTGGACAAATTGGAGGAAATGCTGGTGTAGCACGATTTGACATAGGCTCTGTGAGCTTTATTCTCCAAAATAGCTTTACTCAGGGAACCGTTCTGAATAGCATTCAACTTTCTTGGGATGAAAGTAGCCTGTATTTAGGAGGCAATTATTCAGCCAATAGCGAGTTAGCGGTTTATAAGTTAGATTCGCTGACGCTGAGCTTAGACAGTACATTTGATGGTGATGGTATTAGAGTCCACGCTGAGGACACAACCACAGATGAGCTTAACCAAATTATTGCCATCGGTGGTACAAAACTTTACGGCGTGGGCATGTGTAACTACGATGGATCGACATCAAATTTTTGCATTTTCAGAATTTGGCAATAGTTGCCAAAAGGTTTCAGTGGTCTCATAAAAATACAGTTTAAGTCTTTCAATGAGTTTTAATTTGGAATTTTTGACAATCTTTTTATCGATTTAAGCCCTAGTTTGATAGAATAAATGGATAGGCCCAATAGAACGTATTTTCGAGGGAGTATTAAGGTGTTTAAAAAGATTTTTTCAATTCTCTGGATTAGAAAGCTTTTTGTATCCGAATTAGAGAGTCATACCCACAAAGCCTTAATGCTGTTATTTTACTTGCTTTCTGTTTTTCAGATTTCTCTATGGGCTCAAAGTATCACAGAAGCTCCACAAGCATTGACTCCAAAGGTTTACATTACAGAGATGAACCCTGTTTTTCAATGGGGTACGGTTTTAAATGCTGATCGCTATGAGTTTTTGTTAGCCGATGAGGCTGAGATTGAAGTGTACATTCGCACTTCGGACATTTATACAAATTCATTTACATTACCCAGTCAGGTGGTGCTGCAACAAGATAAGGTTTATCATTGGAGAGTGCGAGGAGTAAATACAGATGGTGTTGGGCCTTGGTCAGAAACTTTAAGCTTTATGATTTATGATCCAAGTCTTGTTCCTCAAGCTCAAAGCCCATTTGCTTATATTCAATCTTTCACGCCTCAATTTTCTTGGTCTGCGATTCCTTCGGCAATGAGTTATGAACTGATTTTGACAGACGATGCTGGAGTGCAAATTTTTGGACATTTTCAAAACATTATGACGAATTCTTTTGTCCCTAATCAAGGGTTGCTTCTAGGAAATCAGGTTTACCATTGGAAGGTGAGATCTCATAGGGCAGATGGAACCCAATCTATTTGGTCACTGCCAATGGGTTTTT
>JAGRAA010000016.1 GCA_020435185.1 Bdellovibrionales bacterium
ATTATTATTATTGATCGCTACTTTCACACGAAAATCGCAAACCTATCCTTATTGTTTCAGGCCGTCAACCTCAAAATTATTGAGGTTGATAGCTATGTTGATGACTAGCGCCTCCAGTCGCTCCTCCCAAAGGAAGTGCTGATGCAATATCATCATCAGTTTCTTCTACGCTAATTTTCCAGTTCTTATAACAACTTAGACCTGTTCCGGCAGGAATCAATCGGCCCATCAGAATGTTCTCTTTAAGTCCACTGAGAGTATCTATTTTAGATTTTAAAGCAGCCTCAGTTAAAACTTTAGTGGTCTCCTGGAAGGATGCCGCTGACAACCAACTTTCTGTGCTTAAAGAAACTTTAGTAATTCCAAGAAGTAACGGATTTGCCGTAGCTGGCTGCCCACCTTCTTTTATGACTCTTTCATTTTCTTCAGCAAATGTAGTTTTTTCAACCTGCTCTTCCGAAAGAAAAATAGTATCTCCTGGATCAGTAATGGTTACCTTTCTCAGCATCTGTCGAACGATAAGCTCAATGTGCTTATCGTTAATACCCACACCTTGTAGACGATAAACTTCTTGAATTTCATTAACGAGATAGAATGACAACTCCTTATCACCCAACACTTTGAGAATATCATGTGGGTTAGTTGGGCCATCCATTAAAGCTTCACCAGCTTTAATGTATTCACCTTCTCTAACCGCCAAATGTTTACCCGCAGGAATCAAATATTCTTTCTGCTCTCCAACATCAGGTGTAACGATAACTCTTTGCTTACCTTTAATGTCTTTTCCAAAAGTCACATAACCGTCAATTTCAGAAATAATCGAAGCTTCCTTAGGAACTCGAGCTTCAAAGAGCTCAGCCACTCGAGGTAAACCTCCCGTGATATCTCTGGTCTTAGTTGTTTCTCTGTGGATTTTTGCAATCACATCACCAGCATGAACTTCATCTCCGTCACTTACAAGTAACTGAGAACCAACAGGAAGAACATATCTTGCCTGAATATCTCTTCCCGGTAACATATGAATTTCACCATTTTCATCTTCAATGTAAACTGTTGGTTTTTGCTCCAATGATTTAGAGGACGTAATTACCTTTGTAGCAAACCCGGTAACTGAATCCACCTGTTCTGACATTGATATTCCCTCTTCAATATCAGCATATTTAATCTTACCAGAAACCTCGGTTACGATTGGATTTGAGTAAGGATCCCATTCAGCAAGAACATCTCCGGGCTTACATGTAGCCCCTTCTCTCATTTTAATAATGGTTCCATAAACCATTTTAAAATGCTCTCTTTCACGTCCCGTCTCATCCACCAAAATAATTTGACCATTTCGATTCATAACAGTGAGCTCACCTTTTCGGTTTTCAACGAATAATATTTCGTCAAACTTAATGGTTCCCTCATGTCTTGCTGTGTGTACAGACTGCTCAACCGCACGTGATGCCGTTCCTCCTAAGTGGAAAGTTCTCATCGTCAACTGAGTTCCTGGCTCACCGATAGACTGAGCAGCAATAATACCTACCGCTTCACCTAAATTTACAGTATTCCCTCTTGCTAAGTCCCGACCATAACATTTAACACAAACGCCACGCTTTGTATTACAAGTTAACGCTGAACGAATGGCTACTTCGTCAATTCCTAAATCTTCAATACGTTTAACATACTCTTCGGTAATCTCTTCATTGGCTGGAACCACAACGTTACCAGTAAAATGATCAACAACATCTTCAAGCGTAGTTCGTCCCAAGATTCTATCGCCTAAACCTTGAATAATTTCACCACCCTCATACAATGGCATGACTTTAATTCCGTCCTGAGCTCCACAGTCAATTTCAGTCACAATGATGTCTTGAGCTACGTCAACTAAACGACGAGTAAGGTAACCAGAGTTAGCCGTTTTTAGCGCCGTATCAGCCAGACCTTTTCGTGCTCCGTGAGTAGAAATAAAATACTGAAGTACTGATAAACCCTCTCGGAAGTTTGCGGTAATAGGAGTTTCAATAATTTCACCCGAAGGCTTAGCCATCAGACCCCTCATTCCAGCCAACTGTCTAATCTGAGCAGCTGAACCCCGAGCTCCTGAATCGGCCATAATAAAAATCGGATTGAAGCTCGCATCTTTTACAGCTTTTCCATCTACTTCAAAATCTTGAGTTTCAATTCTCACCATCATTTCTTTTGCAACTTTGTCAGCTGTTTGGGCCCATATATCCACAACCTTGTTATATCGTTCCCCATCAGTGATTAAACCGTCGTCATATTGTTGACGAATTTCATTCACTTCTTCTTCAGCTTTTTCAATCATTGCCTTTTTTGATTCTGGAATTTCTAAATTGTCTAAGCAGATAGAAATCCCTGCACCCGTAGAATACTTAAATCCCATCTGCATCATTTTATCAGCAAGAATGACCGTGGCCTTCGCTCCGGCTTTTCTAAAAGTTACATCAATTAGTCTAGCCAATTCTTTTTTTGTCATAACACGATTCACTTCAGAGAAACTTACTCCCTGAGGAACAATGTCGCTCATAATGGCTCTACCCACACTAGTTTCTTCTAATGCGCCATTTATTCTACACTTAATAGCCGCCTGTAAATCAACTTTATGGGTGTCATAAGCATAAAGAACTTCATCAACACTACTAAATATTTTTCCAGTTCCTTTTGCTCCAGGACGAACACGAGTCATCCAATAACATCCTAGAACAATATCTTGGGTTGGGTTGATAATAGGCTTTCCATTTGCTGGCGAAAGTATATTATTCGTAGACATCATCAATACTCGAGCCTCAACCTGGGCCTCAATGGACAATGGTACGTGTACCGCCATTTGGTCACCATCAAAGTCAGCATTAAATGCCGTACACACTAGAGGGTGCAACTGTATCGCCTTACCTTCATGAAGAACAGGCTCAAACGCCTGAATACCTAAACGGTGAAGAGTAGGAGCACGGTTCAATAGCACCGGATGCTCTTTAACCACCTCAGATAGGATATCCCATACTTCAACAGTCTCTTGCTCAACTAGTTTTTTAGCCTGCTTGATTGTCGAAGCGAAACCTCTCTCCTCCAATTTGGAAAAAATAAAAGGTTTAAATAATTCTAATGCCATTTTCTTTGGTAATCCACATTGATGTAAACGCAAGGTCGGCCCCACAACGATCACTGATCGACCAGAATAATCCACCCGTTTTCCAAGTAGGTTCTGTCTAAAACGACCTTGTTTACCTTTCAACATATCACTCAATGATCTCAATGGTCTTCTGTTCGGACCAGTAAATGTTTTTCCTCGACGTCCGTTATCCAACAAAGCGTCAACAGCTTCTTGGAGCATACGTTTTTCATTTCGAATGATGATATAAGGAGCGTTCAACTCTTGCAGACGTTTAAGTCGGTTGTTTCTATTGATTACCCGACGATAAAGATCATTTAAGTCAGATGTGGCAAACCTTCCTCCATCTAACGGAACCAATGGCCTTAAATCTGGAGGAATTACTGGAAGAGATTCAAGCATCATCCACTCAGGGCGGTTAACTGATCCTTTTAAGGCTTCAACAACTTTCAATCTCTTGGTTAATTTTTTGATAGCAGCATCTGATTTAGCATCCTTCAACTCAATTCTAAGCTTGCGAGAAAGATATTCAGTATCCACTTTCTTCAACATCTGAAAAATAGCTTCTCCACCCATTCCCGCTTTGAAGTTTGGCCCATACTCATTAAGAGCATTTTGGTAGGCTTCTTCAGAAAGAACCTGATCCTCCTCAAGAGGGGTTTCCATAGGGTCAATAACGACATAGGCCTCACAGTATAAAATTCTTTCCACATCTTTTAATGTGAGGTCGAGTAGGTTTCCAATACGACTCGGCAAGGATCTCAAAAACCAAATATGAGCAACCGGAGACGTTAACTGAATGTGTCCCATTCTTTCTCTACGCACTTTAGACTGGGTAACTTCAACACCACATTTTTCACAAACAACACCACGATACTTCATTCGTTTATACTTTCCGCACAAACATTCGTAGTCTTTTACTGGACCAAAAATTTTTGCACAGAATAAACCTTCACGCTCAGGCTTGAAGGTTCGATAATTGATAGTTTCTGGTTTTTTCACTTCTCCAAATGACCACTCGCGGATCATTTCAGGAGACGCGAGAGAAATTCGGACAGCATCATAAGATAATGGATCTTTTGGCTTATCAAAAAAGTTTAACAAATCTTTCAAGGCAATTTCTCCTTATTACTGTTGCATAGTTGTATTTGGATCCGAGGCTATGCCATCTAATTCAGATCCAATGTTAGTCGGTTTTTCTGTTAATACATCTGATTCCATGAGTTCAATGTTAAGCGCTAAACTCTGTAGCTCTTTAACTAACACGTTGAAAGATTCTGGCAAACCAGGCTCCAAGGTATTCTCACCCTTAACGATGCTTTCGTACATTCTTGTTCTTCCGGCAACGTCATCCGATTTTACTGTTAAAAACTCTTGAAGAGAGTAAGCTGCACCATAAGCTTCTATTGCCCAAACTTCCATTTCTCCAAGCCTTTGACCACCAAACTGTGCTTTACCACCCAAAGGCTGCTGAGACACAAGTGAATATGGACCAATAGATCGCGCATGGATTTTTTCTTCCACTAAATGGTGAAGTTTAAGCATATACATCACCCCAACAGTTACTGGGTTTTGAAAAGCCTCACCGGTTCTTCCATCAAATAAAATTGTTTGGCCAGATGTCGATACATTACAGCGATTCAATAGCTCTTTAACATCTTTCTCACTAGCTCCGTCAAAAACCGGTGTAGCCAAATGAATTCCATCTTTAACTTTTTCAGCCATCTTTTTTATAGAGCCATCATCAGCTCCATCAATAATCTTTGACAGTTTAGGGTTACCATATACTCGCTTGAGCTCTTCTCTCATGTTACCAGCATTAAACTTGTCCAACTGCTCTTGAATCTGCTTACCTAAACCATAAGCCGCCCAACCAAGATGAATCTCTAATACCTGACCAATGTTCATACGAGAAGGAACCCCTAATGGATTTAAAACCATATCTACTGGAGTTCCGTCAGCCATGTAAGGCATGTCTTCTTCAGGAAGAACCCTAGAAATAACCCCTTTGTTTCCATGACGTCCCGCAAACTTATCACCCAATTGTAGTTTACGTCGAATAGCGACGTAAACTTTAACCATTTTGATAACACCAGGAGGAAGCTCATCACCTTTGTTTAAACGATCAATTTTCTCTTCAAAAACCATCTTTACAGCGTCTAACTGGTTTCTTGCTCCATCAATAATTTTACTTAATTGAAATTCTAAATTTTGATCATCTACAGGAACATAGGCCAACAATTCGAAAGGTACTGATTCTAAATCTTCTCCCGTGATTTCTTGTCCTTCTTCAATTAATTTCTTTGTTCCATCTTCACTTAAAAGAGCTCCACTTGTCTTCTTGCCAACAAGAATACTCTTTAACTTATCGATTGCGTTATTTCTGATCACGTTTTGTTCAACGCTAAGATCTTTTTCTAAATTTTTCTTTTTCTCAGAAATAATTGACCCTAGACGCTCATCTTGCTCTCCGTCTCTACTAAAAACCTGAGCATCAATTACGGTTCCGAAAACCCCAGATGGTACTCTTAGAGAAGTATCTCTAACATCACCAGCTTTCTCTCCAAAAATTGCTCTTAACAATTTTTCCTCAGGAGACAATTGAGTTTCTCCTTTAGGCGTAACCTTACCAACTAAAATGTCTCCTGGTTTTACTTCAGCGCCGATACGTATAATACCTGAGGAATCGAGGTCTTTTAACGCTTCTTCACCAACATTAGCAATATCTCGCGAAATCTCCTCTTTTCCTAGTTTAGTATCTCTAGCTACGCATTCAAACTCTTCAATGTGTATAGAAGTGTAAACATCTTCTTTAATTAGACGCTCAGAAATCAAAATAGAATCTTCGAAGTTATAACCTTGCCATGGAGTGAAAGCGACCAGAATATTTTGACCTAAAGCCAACTCTCCCAACTCAGTAGAGGGACCATCGGCGATAATGTCACCTTTAGACACTTTGTCTCCAAGCCTCACTATTGGTTTTTGGTTAAAACAAGTGTTTTGGTTCGTTCGCTGATATTTTGTTAATTTATAAATATCAACGTTCGCTCCTAACTCACCACCTTTTGCTAAACGACGAACCACAATTCTAGAAGCATCCACCTCTTCCACTAAACCGTCATTTTGACAAACGATGCTTGTACCAGAATCTCTTACAACAATCTTTTCCACTCCGGTTCCTACAAGAGGAGCCTTAGATCTTAATAACGGCACAGCCTGTCTCTGCATGTTCGAGCCCATCAAAGCTCGGTTAGCATCATCATGTTCTAAAAATGGAATCAAAGAAGCCGCAATCGACATAAGTTGATTAGGAGATACGTCCATAAGACTCACCTTATCGTTTTCGATAACTTCGTACTCTCCATTGATTCTTACTGTTGTTGTTGTTTGAGCTTTTAGCTCACCTTCACTCAACGCTTGAGAAATATGGTGCCCATGCTCTTCTAGAGCAGACAAATATTCAACAGCGTCCGAAACCTTCGTTTCGTCGACTTTTCTATAAGGAGCTTCAATAAACCCATAGTCATTAATACGTGCATAAGTAGCCAAAGACGCAATCAATCCAATATTTGGTCCCTCAGGAGTTTCAATCGGACAAATCCGACCATAATGTGTAGCATGAACGTCTCGAACTTCAAATCCAGCCCTATCACGAGTTAATCCACCTGGACCTAACGCTGACAATCGTCTCTTGTGAGTGATTTCAGAAAGAGGATTTGTTTGATCCATAAATTGTGACAACTGACTAGATCCAAAGAATTCTTTTACAACAGCATTCACTGGCTTGGCATTCACTAAATCATGAGGCATCATTGTTTCAAGATCTTGCAAACTCATTCTTTCACGAATAGCTCTTTCCATTCTAACGAGACCAATTCGATATTGATTTTCAAGCAATTCACCTACAGATCGAACCCGACGATTTCCTAAGTGGTCTATATCATCGATTTGACCAATTCCGTTTTTAAGCTCAATAAGAGTTTTTACAACATGAACAATGTCAACATTTGTGAGCGTTCGATGCTCAACCGGACAATCTTCAAATGAAATTTTAAATTTATGATTGATTTTTAATCGCCCAACTTCACTTAAATCATATGAATCTGGGTCAAAAAACAATCTATGGAAAAAGTTTTGAGCTGCTTCTTCTGTAGGCGGCTCTCCAGGGCGCAATCTTTTATAAATATCAAGTAGAGCTTCTTCTTTAGTGGATACCTTGTCTGCCAGAAGAGTATTTCTAAGATACGGACCAGCAGTCAATCCATCAAAAAAGATAACATTAAATTCATTGATTCCAGCCTCTTTTGCTGCCTCTAAAATATCTGCACTTAACTCGACATTACAGTCCGCTATTATTTCGCCAGTTTCTTCATCAATAATTGGTTTTGCCAAAACCTTACCAGCCAACTCATCAGGAACAATTTCAATTTCGGTGAGCTTAGATTCAAGAACTTTTTTTACAACGGCTCTTGTGACTCGACGTCCAGCCTTTACATATACTTCACCCGTTTTAGGATCAATAATATCAGAGAAAGCTCTTTGTCCCTGCATTTTTTCAATATTTAAATCTTTATAATATTTTCCGTCTTTTTTTAGAGTGACTAAATCTATATCGTAGTACTCTTCCAAAAGCTGCTCTGTCGTATAGCCTAAAGCCTTTAATAAAATAGTCGCAGGAAATTTTCTGCGTCTATCGATACGTACATGAAGCAAATCTTTAGGGTCAAATTCGAAGTCCAACCAAGATCCTCTATAAGGAATAACTCTTGCTGAATAAATTAATTTACCAGAAGTAGACCCTTTACCTCTGTCATGGTCAAAAAAGACACCTGGAGATCGATGCAATTGAGATACGACCACTCTTTCCGTTCCATTAATAATAAAAGATCCCTTTGTGGTCATTAAAGGAATTTCTCCAAGATAAACTTCCTGTTCTTTTACATCTCTTACACTCTTGGCTTCAGTTTCTTCATCAATGTCGAAAACAATCAAACGCAAAGTTACTTTGATTGGCGAAGCATAAGTCATACCTCTTTGACGACATTCATCCACATCATATTTAGGTGGCTCTAATGTATACCCGACAAACTCCAAACTGGCCGTTTTGTTAAAGTCCGATATGGGGAAAACCGACTTAAATACGCCGTTTAACCCTTCTTCTCCTCTACGATCAATATCCACATCTCTTTGAATAAACTTTTCGTAGGAGGATTTCTGTAAATCAATCAAATTCGGAACGTCGACTAGAACTTCATTTTTCGCAAATGAATGTCTTAGACGAATATTTGATGCTGTAAGTGGAGTTTTTTCCATTCGATTTCCCTCGTATCCCAAGAAATAAGTTAAGGTAGAAAGGCGCTAAACCTTTCTACCTGAAAAATTAACTAATAATAAAACTATCGTAATCTAAAAACGAATTACTTAAGTTCAACTGTAGCGCCTGCTTTCTCAAGAGCTGCTTTAATTTTGTCAGCCTCTTCTTTAGGAGCAGCTTCTTTAACGGCTTTAGGAGCACCTTCAACAAGCTCTTTCGCTTCTTTAAGTCCAAGACCAGTTAAACCTCTTACTTCTTTAATAACAGCAATTTTGTTGCTTCCAGCGCTTGCTAGAATAACATCAAATTCTGTTTTTTCTTCAGCAGCAGCAGCACCGGCCGCAGCTGGAGCTACAGCTACAGCAGCAGCAGCAGCA
>JAGRAA010000527.1 GCA_020435185.1 Bdellovibrionales bacterium
GAGCATGATAGAATTAAGGAGGAGTTATTTAGAGCTCAAAGCTCAGGGTTCATTATGGAGGCAAGGATGGCGACTCGCCCATCTGATATGATAAGAGCTATTCATGATATTAACCCTGATATCGTTCATTTTTCTGGGCACGGAACCACCAAGGGCGAATTATGCTTCTTAAACAACAATAACGAATCAGAACCTATACCACCTGATGCACTGGCAACTCTTTTTAAGTTGATCTCAGATAGAGTCGAATGTGTTGTCCTTAATGCTTGTTATGCTGATTCACAAGCAAAAATCATTGCACAATATATTGATTATGTGATCGGAATGAAAAATAGGATTTCAGACGATGCAGCAATACTTTTTTCTGTTGGATTTTATAGAGCATTATGTGTTGGGAATTCTTATGATAAAGCCTTTGATTTTGGAAAGCGAGAAATACAAATGAACAGTCGTTCTGAATCTGAAATCCCTAAGCTAATTAAAAAGGAGAAAAGTGTTGAAATTATTTCACTTTCACCGGGTGAGCCAGAATTCCCAGACGGTGAGTTATCTGAAAAAATAAATGACATACTTGCAAAAATGGCAGTAGGGTTAAACTCTCACTATAAAACTGCACAGTTTGTAGGATCGTATCAAGTATTTACTTGTAAAGAGGACAATACCGACTTAGCCTTTGTAGAACTTAAAGGTCTTGATAAGGATCCATTGGTAATCAAAGTTCTTGCAGAGAAAGTAAAAAGCTATTACCAGAGTTTAGATGATGCATGGAAATCAATTCTTTTACTTGAAAGATTCAATAGTCCTAAAGCTCTAGATTACATTACGCCTCTATTCGAAATCAGCTTAACCGGAGCAGAAAAAAACAATAAAAAATATGACTGCTTTATAGAAAGGGTTTTTAGCTATTTAGGAAGATTCACAGATAGAGTATATAGAGAAAAAATAAAAAAAATATACTATGCTGGTTCCTTAACTTGCAACATGACAAAAGCGAGGATCAAGTGTTTAGATAAAGCTATGGAATACAGTCAAATCGATGACGTTAACATAATTGAACATTTAGCAAAAGTAGCGGATACCGATTCAGATTCAAAGGTGAAGATCAAGGCTTTAACATATTTAGGACAAACAAATTTTCAAAGTCAGGGTCTTCCAATCATGGATTGGCTTAAAGTCCGTGATATACAAATTAGATCGAATGTTTCTTCATCTCTTTTACCAAGAGTTGCTCATTTGGTAAATTACAAGGAACTCAATGAGCTTTTTACTTTGGAGTCAAATAATCCTATTAAAGTAAACCTTTGGAAGGTACTATATCGCATTAACTCCAAATCTGCAATAATGGCAAGTAGGTCAATTTTTGCCACAAGCAATGATGTTGAACTTTTAAGAAGTTTTATTAATGTTTGTATACAAATGAGGATATCTGAAGTTAGCGAGCAGCTTGAAAAAATATTGAAAAAACAAAATTTCCCTGAATTGCATAGCTTGATAAATAAATATTTACAAGTGATAGAAAAATAGACCATTCTGATCTTCCGAATGCAAATGCATATCCAT
>JAGRAA010000528.1 GCA_020435185.1 Bdellovibrionales bacterium
AGGTTTTCCTCGGGTTGTACAAACAGACAGTCAGTCTGGATTTAAGCTTACTGCTGAGGTATTAGAATCTAATATCACTGAAAAAACTAAAGGAATTATATTTAATTCTCCCAGTAATCCTACGGGAAATATGTATTCTTTAGAGGAGTTGAAAGCGATCGGAGAGGTTTTACTCAAGCATCCCAATGTGGTGATCCTCAGTGATGATATTTATAATGAATTGGTTTTTGTTCAAGACGAAATTGCACCTCATTTATTACAGGCCACTCCTGAGCTCGCCGAAAGAACCATTGTCATTAATGGGGTTTCAAAAACATATTCGATGACAGGATGGCGATTAGGATGGGCAATAGGCCCGAAGGATGTAATTTCGGCAATGACGAAGTTTCAAAGTCAAACCGTAAGTTGTGCCTCTCCGTTTACGCAACAGGCTGCGGTGGAAGCTTTATTAAATTCAGATAAGCAAGTTCAAGAAAAAGTTCAGGTTTTGAAGCAAAGAAGAGATAAGGCTGTGGCTCAGCTTAATGATATTGAAGGGATTAGTTGTCTCCCGCCAGATGGTGCGTTTTATTTGTGGCCCAATATTTCTTCGTTGTGTAAGCCAAAACATGATCCTTCTCCTATAAAGTCCTCCAAAGATTTTGCAAAGATGCTGTTAGAAAAAAAGCGCGTGGTTGTTGTTCCTGGAGCTGAGTTTGGGCAAGAAGGTTACTTAAGAATCAGCTATGCTCTTGGCGAAGAGAGAATGACTGAAGCGATTCGTAGAATTTCTGACTTTGTAAAAGAGCTAAATGCTTAGGTTCAACTTTGCATTTGAAGACTGAGTGAGTTCAAACTGTATGGGGTTTGTCGATCTCACCGTAAGCAGAATAAAGTCTCCGGTTTTGAATAATTTATGTGATCGATTTTTTACCCTTAGAAGGTAACCACCTATATTTACAATATAGGTATTTTTATCTATGACTTCTAAAATTTCAGTACGAACAACTTGTCCGAGTTTAAGTTGTTGGATTTTCATCTTGTCCCGCGTTTAAGGGCTTGTCGTGAACTTTAAACTCTAATTTTTGCACGCCGATATTTTTTACCGGTAGAAACTTAGACAGTTTTGTGCTGACCTTGTTGCTATTAGATTCTTCTTTACTGGAATTTAAGTTAACAGAGGCTTCTTTTTGTGTCTGTAAAGTCAGAGCGTCATCGTGATTTTGGCAAGCCTTTCTAAAGGCCTCGCCAAGTTTTTTCATTTCATGAATGTCTTCTTTGGTTTCGCTGAATCCAATATCATATTTTGCAAATTGATCTTCGACATAATTTGAATTTTTTTTGTTCAACTTTTTCAAAGATATCTTTGCCCATTCTGGGAGCATGGATTCGTCAAACATAAGTTCTTCTTTATTCACTTTAACAATAAATTCAGCTTCCCCTTTTGAGAGGTCTAACTCTTGGCAGATTTCATCGGCAGTATGTCCATTGTAGGCCATTTGCGCGGCTTTAATGTATTTGACAGAACTTTCTCTCTCGATCACCTCTTGGTGAGGAATTTTATCTTCGAAGAGTCCGGCGACCTCTCTACTCTTAGACATCGAGAGTTCCAGTTGTTTAATTTGGTCGTCTGAAGCTTTTAATTTTTTTTGAACTTCTTGTGCTTTTTGTTCCATCAGTTGAATGAGTTTGTCCACCTGTTTATCTGTGCGATCAGAAAGATCTTCAAGGATGGCAATTTTACTTTGTAAAAGTTGAAGCCCTCGACTTAACCTAGGGTCTTCTTCTGGTTTTTGGGTAAGCCTTTTATAAAAGGCGAAAAGTAAAACACCAATAACAATATTAAATGAAATCTGTAGAATGAGGGCAATGCTCATAATAGCCTCCTTCCTTATTTTAAGCTGTATAACTTATTTCTACAATAGACCTAGACTTAGGTACGGACACACTTTGGTGTCCATAGCGCGTCAGTCAGTTAACGCACTATGGACACCAAAGTGT
>JAGRAA010000529.1 GCA_020435185.1 Bdellovibrionales bacterium
ACCAGTAAAAGTATCTCAGCAAATAAGTAAAGTTCTTAAAAAGAACTGGAAAGACTTATATAAAAAAATAAAAAATAAAAACAAACGATTTACTTGGATTAAAAGACATTTAACAGAAGATCAATACGAAAAAATAAAAACATTTAATTTAAAAGGTTTAGGGTTTATTGAAGAGCCTAAAAGAGTGTATCCGTATAGTAAAAGACTTTCACAAGTTATAGGGATAACCGGGAGATCTGGTAAGGGACTGGAGGGGGTGGAACTTGAATATAATCAGTTGCTTTCTGGAAAAGAAAAAAGACTGAGTTTTCAAAAAGACGCAAGGGGTAGAGTGTTGTTGGTAAACACAGACAATGTTCTCGATAATCCAGAAGGTAAAGACATTTATTTAACCATCGATTCAGATATCCAAATAAAATTGGAGAATGAATTAAGCAGAGCGGTAGATTCTTTTGATGCGGACTCTGCGGTTGGTGTGGTTTTGGATGTGGAAAATTCAGAAGTGTTGGCGATGGCAAATATTCCCACCTATGATTTAAATTTTCCTAGTCAGTACCCTTATAGTGTGAAGAAAAACAGGACTGTCACAGATGCTTATGAGCCTGGTAGCACAATGAAGCCTTTTACGGTTATTTCAGCTTTAGAGAATGAATTGGTGCAGGCGAATTCGGTTATCAACTGTGAAGGGGCTCCATTAAAAATAGGAAAACGTCTCATCAGAGAAGCTGGTAAAGATCATTATCATAAGAGTCTGTCAGTGAGTGAGATTATTGGGTATTCCTCGAATATTGGCAGCTCGAAACTTGCTTTTATGCTAGGCCAAGAAAAGTTATTAAAAACATTATCTAAGTTTGGTTTTGGAGAAAGAACTGGAATTGCATTTCCAGGAGAGAGTAAAGGGCTTGTGAATACGGAGCATTGGCCAAAGCATTTGTTGGCTAATGTTTCTTTTGGTCATGGTATTGCGGTTACGCCAATACAAATAGCTGCAGCTTATGCGGCCATCGCACGTGGGGGAGAATATAAATCTCCAAAGCTTATTAAAAGTATTGATGATCAAGAGATATTAACAGAGAAATCACATCGTATAATGAGCCAGAAATTAGCTGAAGTGATGAATTTGATGTTAACTCAAGCCACGGCAACCGGTTCAACGGGAGCTAGTGCACGAGTTAAAGGCTGGCCAGTTGCTGGAAAAACGGGTACAGCACAAAAAATTGATTTTGATAAAGGCGGATATAAAGAGGGTGCCTATATTTCTAGTTTTGCTGGATATATACCGGCTAATGAACCAAAATATGTTGTATACATAGCCGTTGATTCACCGAAAAAATACTTTTATGGATCACAAGTTGCTGCCCCGGTGTTTTCTAAAGTAGCTAGTTTTGCCATGAGAAAATCAGGAAAAGCTCCAATTTTAATTAGTGACAAAAATCTTTTAGATAAAAAAAGCTTTAAAATGCCACAGCCTAAAATTTCTCAAGCCGTTAAGATTAGAGAGAATAGACAAGGCATCCTTAAAATAATGCCGAATGTTCGAGGTATGAGTTTGCGGCAAGTGCTACTTTCTATTCGTGGTGTATCAGCAAAGATTTCTATTAAAGGGTCTGGTCTAGTGACGCAAACCATTCCTGAGGCTGGAGAAAGTATAGAAGGTGTTGGTGAATTGAAAATTATTTTAAATTAGTCTAACTTTTATTGATTAAATGTTCTACGCATTCAATGAGTGTGGCTATTTCAAAAGGTTTTCTTAAAAGACCGGAGCCTCCTAAGCTTAATACTTCTTGAGTATTATAGGAAGATTCCCCTGTAGCGAGTAATACGATAGGCACGTTTGGGTCTTCTGCGCGAATGGCTTTTAAAAGGTTAATTCCATCCATGACGGGCATTTTTATGTCGGACAATACGAACTTTATGGGATGAGTTCTTACAATCTCTAACGCTTGCTGACCGTTCTCTGCTTGAAGAACTGTGGCGCCTTCCATTTCTAGGACTTCACACAGAGATGACCTAAGAAAGTGATCGTCTTCTACGACCAGAATAGTTATCTGTTTCCAATCTAGGCTCATGAGTCTCTCTTTTCGTTCGTCAAAATAGGAAGTCCTATAGTAAAACATGTATTCGGATTTGTCTCATCATAAAAGAATTCCCCGTTAAAGGTCTCTATGATCTCTTTTGAAATACTTAAGCCCAGGCCTGTTCCTTTTCCAACAGGCTTGGTGGTAAAAAAGGGTTGAAAAATATTTTTTAACATCTGTTTTGGGATTTTTTCACCACTATTTATTACTGAAATGTAGAACATACTGCCTTGCTGAAGCCCTTTGATCTCTACCCATTTATCGTCCTCATTGATGACAGCATCAAAAGCGTTATTTAACAGATTCAGTAAAACTTGAGAAATTTGAATCTGATGGGTATGAAGGGGGGTGTCAAATTTGCTTTCGTCCCATTGAAGACGAATATTATTTTTGTCAAAACGTTCCTTACAGAACACCAGGGTAGATTTAATAATTTGTGATGGTGTTGTTGTCTTAAGTTCACTAGAATCTAGATTGCGAGAAAAATTCTTTAAACCATAGATAATATCACTAATATTTTTTACTATAGAGGCTATTTCAGTAGATTTTTTGAAAATAAAAGAATCGCTGTCATTACTTTTTCTTTGAATCATCTCTGCATTTAAAGCAATTGCCCCCAGAGGGGAGTTGATTTCGTGGGCTACGTTAGCAACCATTTCACCTATGGCGGCCATTTTTGCCGAATGAATGACCTTTGAGCGTTCCGTCTCGAGATCTTTTTGAAACTTTTCTCTGAGTTGGGCTGATAGAAAGGCTAGGACACAGACGGCCAGAGTAAATACTAAAATTGAAATGACTGAAGACATATATTCCTGTGGAATTTTTAATAGAATAACAACAGCAGCTATAGCTGTAGCAAAGATAACGAAGAGAGTCTGTTTAGTACTTAAGATTAAAGAGCCGATTGCTGTTGCAAACCCGAGCCATATGAGAGCTCCAAATAATGTCGTATCATTGGGGTGGGAGAGAACAATCGTGGGAACGATAATGAGATTTTCAGATATAATTAAATATAATCCAATTAAGTAGAATCTGGTTTTTGCAATAAAATAGGCGGTTATATTTAACGTAAATGCAAAAACTAAGGGAAGTAGATCGACATCTTTAGGAAATATATAAAGTGCCGTGGCTAAAATGAGCATGGCTAAGCCTCTCCATAAGAGCATAGCTAGAAGAAGACGTACTTGTGTTCTTTTCGAGGGATCTATTTTTTTAGAAGGTTTTAGCCATTTATTTTTATGCATATAGCTTATTCGGAAATACCAAAGACGAGGTTAACGTAGTTTTCTCATTTCGTATTTATCATAGAAAATAAGGTACATCAGTCAAGGTTTCTTAAACTTATTAAGAAACCTTAATGTACTCGAAGGTGTATGTTATGAAACTTAGGGGCGAGTCTTATTATTTCTTGGCTTTGAGTCTATCGGCAAGAGTTGTGCTTTTTGCGTCTTTTTTATTATAAATTAATTCCGCAAAGATAATGTCTTTATTTTCGTTTTTGTAGGTCATTTCGATCACAAAGGACTTAGTTTTTTCCACATACTTTGTATCAATGGTCACTTCAGTGTCTATGGAGTCTTTCCCTGTGAGAGTTTTAAAAAATTGATCTAATTTTATGACCCCTTTATCTTTACATTGTTCGTCTGTTTTAAAGGACGCATCTGAAAAGGGGTTTTCATCTAGCTGCTTCAACGAGGCCTCTGGTTGTATCTTCTTATCTTTGACATTAATTTGAAGAGCATCAACTCTATCGTAGGTCAATCGAGGGCTTTGATCATCTTTACTAATTACTAAAGGGATAGGGAGTTCTAAGGAGGAGTCTTCAATTTCTTCATCCATATTAGTGAAGTTGTCAGAGATTTTTAAGTTGTTATCAATTCCGCCAATTTCTCCATTAGAAGAAAATACCAATTTATCGCTGTCTGTTTTGCCGTTCTTTCTTTGAACTTCAGTATAGATAGTGATTGTGTAATTGGTTAAAAGATGAGTGCCTTCTTCATCGAGCTCATTGTTAATATCAACGCAGTAGGATTGGACTCCTGACGCTCCATAAAGCGAATCACTTAATTTGCCATTTTTTCCGTTTTCTCCAGTTTTACTTAGGGCTCCTCCTTTAACGATGGGAGTTTTTCGAGCTTTAGGGGAGCAAGCTGTAGTGACCTGAATGGCAAACATAAAAATTACAGATAGGCTGAAGTAGTAGGCGAAGTTTTTTAAATCAAACACATGGGGCTCCTTAAATGACAAGAACTAACGTAGCTTGGTATTACAAAAATTGTGCCTTATAATGAGACAATGAGACTTAATCTATTGGAATTGATCAGTTATAGGCTCATGAGCCTGGACAAAAATTGTCACTAAGGGGCATTTTCTGTACGGAATACGAGTTCAATATCATCTTCGGTATGTAAGATCTCATGATCGTCCATCATTTCTAGAAGTTTCTGTCTAGGAACAGTCAGTTTTACTGTTCCCTCTGGGATTGTGAACTCTGTTTCTCCATATCGAGTCGCATAGGTTTTCATAAATTCAGTCCAAATAGGAAGGGCTCCACTCGCTCCCGTCAATCCATGGGGGGTATTGTCGTCGTATCCTACCCAAACCACACAGACGACATGGGGGGTAAAGCCAGCAAACCAAGAGTCTTTGGTATCACTGGTTGTGCCGGTCTTGCCTGCGGCAGGATATTTAAAGCCGCGTAAAGGGATGCTTCTGCCGGTCCCTGAGAGAATGGTTTGCTTCATCATTCCGACTAAAACGGCTGCCGTTTGTGCAGAGGTAATTTGCTGACCTTGAGGATGATATTCGTATAAATTATGCTTATTATCATCCACCTTCGTATAAAGTTGAGAGGGAATAAATGATCCGTATCTGGCAATGGTTCCGTAAACATTCAACACCTCAAAGGGAAATAACTCAAAGGCTCCAAGTGTTATAGATGGTAAGGGCTGCAAGGCAGATTCTATTCCCATTCTCTTCGAAAGATCGACGATAGAGTTAAGGCCCACTTGAAGCCCAACTTTTGCGGTTGATATATTAATAGAGTTTTTTAAAGCTACAAATAAAGGAAGTCTACCAAAAGTCTTATTGCTGTAGTTTTTAGGACTCCAGCTTTGATTTTCATATTTATAGGTAAACGGTTCATCCTCAATTATGGTTAATGGATTGTAGCGTTCGCCGTTGTCGGTAAAGTTCTCTAGGGCTGTTAAATAGATGAGAGGCTTCATAATAGAGCCCACCTGACGATGTCCTGAAATTGCTCTATTGTATTGAGTTTTCTTAAAACTACTTCCGCCTACTAGAGCGATGATCTCACCAGTAGAAACTTCTGCGGCAATTAATAAAGCTTGCAAAGATTTTCCTTGCTGGCTGAGTTCTTGAATGTTTTTATGGCTTTTTTCTATAGAATCAAGCCCTTTTCGCACGGCTTGTAAAGCAGCTTCTTGAGCTTCAGGGACCATGGTGGTGTATATTTTGAGACCGTTTTCGGCGTTGAAGTTTTTATCTTTTATTTTTTCACTAATGGCATCTACAAAATAGGGTGCAGGCTCCGTAAGAAGTCTTTGTGGTGATTTAGGCAATTGAGATTGGGAGGCCTCGTTAAAGGTTTGTTGATCAATATGACTGTTCTCAAGCATTTTCTCTAAAACACGGTTGCGCCTTTGCAATGCTGCTGAAGAGTCAGATTTAAAGGGGTTAAATCGACCGGGAGAATTTACGATGGCGGCGAGAAGAGCACATTCAGGTAATTCGAGGTTTTCTAGTTTTTTATTAAAGTAATATTCTGCAGCGGCGCCATAGCCTCTGACCTGAAAGGGGCCACTTTGGCCCATATAAATGACATTTAGGTAATTTTGTAAAATTAAATCTTTACTCACTTTTGATTCTAGAATGAGAGCCATAAAGAACTCTTTAATCTTTCGTTTTAAAGTTCTTTCGCTTGTTAAGAAGTAATTTTTAACAAGTTGTTGAGTGATCGTGCTCCCACCCTGTGTCACTCTTCCATGAGAAACCATACTCAAAAGAGCTCGAGTAATGGCTCTGAAGCTGACCCCTTGATGGTTTAAAAAATCTTTGTCTTCAATAGATGTGATAGCGTTTAAACAGGAGAGAGGGGTTTCGTTGATGGTGATCAGTCTTCTGAGCATGGGTTGGCCGTCATAAAAC
>JAGRAA010000530.1 GCA_020435185.1 Bdellovibrionales bacterium
GTGTTATTTTCTCTCATAGTAAGGTTACATCGGAAATTTTTATAATATTATTTACGAACTCTATTGAATTCTTCTTTTAATAGGTGGTAGGTATAGTTTTACTATGGTCGGAATAATGAAACATAAAATTTGGAAGTGTGTATTCGCGTACTTTTTTGCTCTCAATATAGAAGTGATCACGATAGAGACCGTTTTAGCGAGTGAAGTTCAAGATATTTGGATCGAGCCTGAAGGAGTAGACGGTTTTGAGGAGGTAGGGTATAGGTCAGTACTGACCCATCCTCCAGATAAATCTCAGAGCTTAGCTCATGTATTGGCTAAAGATTCGAGTATAGTAATATCTTCTGTTGGCGGAGACGGAAAAAACCTCAGCTTATTTTTTCGCGGTTTAGGGGGGTCCCATATACTTGTTCTCGTGAATGGATTGCCTCTCTATGATGCTTCTCACCCTAGTTCGTCCTTTGATTGGTCTAATGAAGACACGCAAGATGTTCTGTATGTAGAGGTATTTACTGGTCCTAAAAGTTTAACCTTTGGACCTAATGCGATGGCTGGAGTGGTTAATATTGTCACAGTTGATCCTTTGAGTGTTTTTTCGGAGACAAAAAAGTTTTCTCTTCAGGTTAAAAACTATGGTTCCGTAGGAGGGGCATGGCAAAATCCAATTCTTTTTTCGAATTGGTCTTCATTGTTAAATTTAAGAGTAAGAAAGTCTGATGGACCTTCTGTTTCAGATGGAGGGGTTGAAGAAGATAGCTACAAAAATTTGACAGGGAGTTGGAGAGGGCTGAGTCAGTGGACAAATGATCGCGGAGAGAAAGAAAATATTTTCATTTATTTTAAAAATATTAATCAAGAAAACGATTTAGATAAAAACGGAGGTTCTTTAGGTGATGATCCTAATTATACAGAGACCTCTCGTCACCAAATTTTACAAATTCATAAAAGTAGAGACTCTTCAGATGCTCGTGTTCACGATCAGATCAGTCTGCATTATAGCCAAAGCGCTCGGAGTAATTTAAATGAAATAGATGAGCACAGCGCGCAGTCTCTGAGTGCCGAGTTAAAATCGGAGTCTATAGGTTTAAAATGGTCTTCTGCAGTTAAGACAAGCAATGTAAGTTCTTATGAATATGGTGTTCATGGGATTTATGATCAGGCAAAGAGTTTTTACTACTTAGACGGAACGGATTATAGCTTTGCGGATAAATCTAAATTGTATATGGGCACATATTATTTTTGGCAGAATTCATTTGTCAAGGTAAGTGTTCGACTGGGGAAGTTTGATCAAAGTGAACCTCAGCTTGATGGTCAATGGAGTCTGTTTAAAAGAAATAATGCCTATAAAATTTGGATAACCTCAGGAACTGCATCACAAACACCGAGTCTTTATCAGTTGTATGATCAGCAGTATGGGAATTCTCAGCTAAAGCCAGAGAAAGCCAATTTTATTGAGACCGGGGTGAGTTATAGTCAAGGAAGCTATATGAGCCAGTGGATGGTATATTGTTATGATGTCCAAGACCTGATCTCTGCAGATTCAAATTTTAAAGCCAGTAATATTGAAAATTCTAAAATTTTAGGTACTGAATGGTCGCAGTTGTTAAGATATAGGTTTATAAACATAAAGTTATCTTGGTCTTACACTGACGCAAGAAAATCCTCAAATCAAAGTCTTTTGTTGAAGAGACCTTTTAATAAAATAAATATGTCCACAGAGTATAAGTTCGACGAAGATGAATGGGTCAATTATTCGATAATGTATCTGGGAGAACGACAAGAGTATGATGATGAAATAAACCAGATTGTGACAGCTCCATCATGGTTTGAACATAGTTTATTATGGAATTTTCGGACAAAAAACAACGATCAATGGAGCGTTAGCGTAAGCAATATATTGAACCATCATCATCAGTATATTCCGGGTTACAATACCGGAGGCCGTCAAATATCATTGAAGTGGCTAACGGAATATTAATAAACGGTCTAATTTATAGACCGTTTATTATATAAGGTTTTTCATTCCCAAGAATCAAAGCTCGTCCTCTGTTGAGGTTATTTGATTCTACAATAGCATCATCGTTTTCATTTCGTTGTGAGTCTACTTTTTTGAGTTGGCCTTCTTCTGTGGTTTTATAAGAACTTAGATATCGATTAATTTTTTCACCTTCAATGGAATAATCCAAACGAGATCCTTTGCCAGCAAGGAGCATTCCTAAACGAATGGTGAAAGGATTGGTTAAAAAGTATTGGCCATATTTTGCATAGGTAAGCGTAAATTCCTTTCTATCTTTGTCGTGAAGGCTAGCCATTTTTTTCAACGCAATCAGCATTTTATCGGTAGCCTGTAGAGAAGTTTGTAACAGTTGGCTTTCACAAGATAAAGAGTATACAGAATCTGCGTCAGAAACAGAGCGACAGACTTTTAAGGGGTCAGTGGAGTAATTGGAAAAATAATTCTCTACTAATTCTTTCATTTTTTCTTGGAGTTGTTTTCTGGGAGTTGAAGTCGCAATATACATCATGCGTAACGTTTGGCTTTGAAAGAAGGTCCATTTAAGCTCGTGTTTGGCAAATCCCATATGCCTTTGAAGGTTCGGGTAATCTACGTTGAAAATTCCATCTAAACCGGAGAATTGAAAGAGTTCCTCCGAGGCTTGTTGAAATCTCATAGATGAACTGTGATCCGCTTTGCTCTGCCAAATAAGCTGTCCAAAATAAGAGTAGTTTTCTCCTTTTTTGGTTTTATATTGAATGGCACCGCCATAAAAGCTCACTAGCTTTGACGCTTTTCTGAGGCCAGCTCTAGCTTGCCGTTGTTTAACATAAATTCCATAGTTCAGGAGAGCACTTTCGTCTCCTGAATAGATTTTCTCGTCAAACCCCTCAACATGGCCATCGCTCCACGAAACATTCATGAGAAG
>JAGRAA010000531.1 GCA_020435185.1 Bdellovibrionales bacterium
CCAAAGAGGACCCACTAAAAGTTCTTAAAAATATTCTTGAAAGAATAATATCAAAAAACGGGATCCTTTTGATACCATCCTTTGCCGTAGGAAGAGCACAAAGTTTGATCTATGCTTTTCATAAAATTTTTGACTCTTATCCAAACTTAAAGATACCCATGTATTTGAACAGCCCTATGGCCTCAGATGTGACCGAACTCTATGAACAGTATCCCGACGAACATAAACTTACTAAAAAGCAATATTATAATTTATTTCAAGATATTCACATTGTAAATTCCTTAGATGAATCTAAAGCCCTCAATCAAAAAACAGGACCGATCATCATTATATCTGCTAGCGGCATGCTTTCAGGAGGAAGAATACTTCATCATCTGAAAGCTTATTCTGCAGGTGAAAACAATGCTATTTTATTAGTAGGCTTTCAGGCTCCCGGAACAAGAGGACACAATCTTCAACAGGGAAATCGAATCCTAAAAATTCATGGTCAAGAATACAAAGTCAATGCTGAAGTTTTTGAAATTGATAATTTATCAGCCCATGCTGATCAAGAAGAACTTTTAAAATGGCTTAATTCTTCTTCTTTAGAGGGTATTAAAAAAGTATTTCTTGTTCATGGAGAAAAAGAAGCCAGCACTGAAATAGAAAAAATAATTAACGAAACACTTCTATTAAAAACTTCTATTCCAAGCCCCGGCGATAAATTCGATTTATAATTTAACGATTTCGACGTCTGTCTCTTTCTGCTTGTCGAGCTCTTTCACGCCTTTGTTCTTCTGCTTGAGCACGCCCTCTGTTCATCTCTTCAGATCGTTCCCTTGCATCAGGAGGTGTACGACGGCTTGCCTGACCTGGATTTACTCTTGGGTTAGTTCTAGGATCCAGTCGAACAGGGCTGGTTCCTGATGATCTGCCAGAATTTTCGCATCTCCTCCATAACAAATGGTAGCTAGATTCTACTGACGACATATCCAAACTATCTATTGATGAAAAAACATCTTCGTTTTGCCTATTCGATCGAGTGGTCATTTGCATATTAATGTTTAAATCAATATCTCGCCCACACTCCGACCATGGAATTCTTTGTTTTATTACACCACTAAGATAGAACTCATCTTCTAATGGTCCCGCAAACTCAGCCTTTCTCCTCACAACTCTCGTCTGATTTGGCCCATGCCCTAAATCATAATAATGAACAGCCGAAAATTGAGTGTAAGCTCCCCTCACCAGAGAATTAAATCCTCTATAATCTAACTTAACTATAGCCATTTGCATTCCGTTAGGAACATTTAGAGGAACTTCAACTTTACAAATTTTTCGATTCCTGAACATCCCAATAGACTCCCCCGCCTCTACAACAAAATCTGACAACAGTATAGACAAGGTCTTTTTATCTTCAGAAAGGGCTGCCGAAGAGGAGGAGGGATCACATCCCCCCCCTGCAAATTTAGGAGTGCTCATTGAAACCATTCGATTCACTTCCGATCGTTCATTACCAATAGGAGATTGATCATGGGGCTCTAGCATGCCGTCATCCAGATCTTGCCCCCAAGATTTTAAACTCATCATCGAACAAATCAAAAGCAAAGGTAGTAATTTATATTTCATCTCACTCTCCTTAATTATATCCAAAAGGTCTTAATCTCGACATCTTTTCCAACGAATATGGTATATAATACCGGCTTCAACATCTGCACTATCCACTGTTGCTAGAACTTCTTGCTTTCTTCTATTTGTTTTGGCCAGCATACTTGTATTCGCTCGTAAAATAGTATCTGCCCCACATGCCGACCAAACTAAAGCCGTTCCCTGTAAATCATTTTCTATCAGGTAGTCATTGTCCATTGGACCTCTAAAGCTTTTTGTGTAACGAGGCCCCCTTCTTCCAGCAAAAAAGTATTCCACATTAAAACGAGCTTCCCCTCCATTAGGAACATAAGCGTACCCTCTGTAATCAACGCTAAATAAAGAAACCGAAAATCCCTGAGGCACATGAACCGGTATGGCCACATTACAACTTTTTCGATCTAATCTTTTTCCTCCCTCTCCACCGGCCTCAGAAGCATATTCATCGAATAAAATACTTAAAGCTTGCTGATCAGGACTCAATGTGACGGATGCGGATCCTGCGGGACACCCGGTCCCTCCATAACTTGGCTCTCCAAGTTCCAATCTGTCTGATGCCATCGCGCTCGTAGCCATCAACAATAATGCTAACGATGATATTATTTTTTTTATACTCATGCCTTCCTCCTTATTGGTTTTTTCAAACCTTATCTCTGAAAGGCTTTGAGCAAAGACTATGCCTATTGGACACTTAATATACTTAGTGATATGAAAGTAACGAAAAAGATATTCAATTTTTTGACTATGATTAAAAAACAGGCTCGCGAAAATTTCTTCTGGTGTCACTTTAGACCAGAAAATAAACATGACCGGACTTTAATATTAATTTTTATTTAAATAGGAATAATTTTTACTTAGAGAAGAGATATATGGACTCTTTATTGGGCCTCTTTATGGACATTAATATGTTCAATCCTACTCGCAATTGTTCTTCACGTTAAAATAACTCTTGAAGAAAGTTTTTTAGAGCAGAACTTTGGGGATGAATATCTACAATACAAG
>JAGRAA010000532.1 GCA_020435185.1 Bdellovibrionales bacterium
AAAAACCTAGCGAGGCCCAAAAAGAAGAATAACAGCTGGCTTAGGTTAAACATTGCAGTTTAAAGACTATTACAAAATTCTCGGTGTAAGCGCATCCATAGACAAAGACGGCATTAAAAAAGCTTATAGAAAGCTTGCCGTTCAATATCACCCAGACAAAAACCCTGATGACCCAACTGCCGAAGAAAAATTTAGAGAGGTCACAGAGGCTTACCAAGTTTTATCCAATGAGGTTGAGCGAAAAAAATATGACCTTTTCAGTGATACGCTTAAGCATTCAAATATAAATAAATCCTCCAGTTCCGAACCTAAAAACAACCAAACTGATCCCAATTTTGAATGGAATTCCTCAGTTAGCTCTAACTTCAACGCCAGAGAAATATTTAATGATGTTTTTGGCGATATTTTTTCTTCAGCAAAAGAAAAAGCAAAAAACTTTGCTACCCCTAGAGCAAACGATCTCCGCTACGATTTAAAAATATCTCTAGAGGAGGCCCTGGCTGGATGTAGTAAAAAAATCAAATTTATGAGAAGAAACGGTTCACAAAACGAGCCCGTATCCTTAGCCGTAAATATCCCTTCTGGAGTAAAGCCTGGCCAAAGACTAAAACTCAGAGGAGAAGGAGATCGTGATGGCGGCCACAAACAAGGAGATCTCTACGTTGTTATTCAATATATTCCCCACCCTTTGTTCGATATAGAAAACCAAAATCTTATATTAGAAGTTCCTATAACATTAATTGATGCGATCTTAGGGAGAGAAATCGAGATCCTCACCCTCACTGGAACTGCAAAAGTAACTTTGCCTCCCGGAGTTACTTCAGGACAAATTTTACGACTAAAAGGTAAAGGACTAAAGCCCATAAAAGCCAAGGAAAGTGGCGACTTGCTTGTTAAGGTTGTTATTGATACTCCTAAAAACCTAGCATCGAAAGATTTAGATAAACTAAAAGATCTACAAAGTGTATTATCTAATTCGACTCGAATTTTGAACTATAACCGTACTCTTAAAAAATTAAGAGAGGAAAGAGAATGAAATCATTATTCTACATTGTCATCCTATTTGCTTTTTTAAGCTGCTCTATAAAACCAGAAAAAAAACCTCCTGTAGCTCCGTCTCCTAATTTATCTAATGAGTTTAAAAAAGCTTCTCTAGATCAAAAAAAGAAGCGTTATTCGCAAGCTGTTAAACGTTATAAATTGATTATTGAAAAAGCGCCTAATTCTGATTTGGCTGACGATGCCCACATAGAGATTGGAAATATTTATTTTCAAAAGAAAATGTTCGATGCAGCTTATGAGTCTTTTATTTCTGTTGTAAACGCTCAAACCTATAGTCCACGCGAAGCCTTTGCGATGTTCATGGCTGCACGTTGCCTCACAGAAAAGGGACGTTACAATGAGGCTTTAAGTTTAACCGATCGAGCTTCTCGCCACGAAACCTTTTCAAGCAAAGATATTCTTGAGCTAAAAAGGCTTCGATTGTTTTTATATCATCAACTCGGCGACCCCATAGATGAATTAGCCTCGATTTCTGAATTACTAGAACACGAAACCAATGAAAATTTAAAGAAATCCTATAGAATTCAAGGCGAAGCCATTGTCTCTCATCAACTGCCCTATGATTCTATCAAAAAAGTCGCCTCAGCATCACGTTATGGCGTGTTTAGCTCTGTTGCTGAATTTGAACTCGGCAAATTAGAGTACAAACAGGGAGATTTTTCTTCAGCGAGGTCTTACTTAAAAGACTCTTTGTCTGGGTTAACGAGTTCTAGTCAAATTTTAGAAGCACAGCAGATGCTAACAAACATAGACGCTCGCCGCAGAGTCGACCCACAAACGATTGGCGTAATTCTCCCCTTATCCGGAAAACATGCTACAGTGGCCGAAAGAACTTTAAGAGGGCTTCAACTCGGACTCGGGGTTTTTGGTTCTGATCGCTCGAATTATTCGTTGGCGGTATTAGATAGCAATAGCAATCCTGATCAAGCGGCAGAGGCTGTAGAGCGACTTGTTGTAGAAGACAATGTAATCGCTATTGTCGGAAGTCTATTAAGTAAAACT
>JAGRAA010000533.1 GCA_020435185.1 Bdellovibrionales bacterium
AACATGAATCAATTTAAGTCTGACTCAACCCTATTTCCACTCATTGGTGACTCAAACCAAAGGTTGATCTTTGAATTAAAGGATGTCGGATATGGCGCTTTAAAAGGTGAGGCTCAAGCGCGATTTAAAAACGATCAATCAGAAGATGACACCAATAGCCTTCACGGAGTGCAAGCTATCGCTCAATATTCAGAGGGGAATGGACTCACTATATCTCTCGCCATCCTGGCTTTTGAAAATAAAAATGAAGATTCAAACTATAATGCAATATCATCAGTTTTAGGATTTTCTTCTTATCAAAACCCATTAAAAGACGCTGCCAAAGATTTAAAATTTGGTTATGTGAACCCAAAAGCGTTCGGCTATGAGAACAATCTATGGTACTTAATCGATCATAACATCGTGAAAGACTATGAGTTATATTCTATTTTTTTCGAAGGATGCTGGTTAGAGTAGACTACTCCTTCGGCTGATTACCTTGTTTTATAATCTCCGCTATAGTGGTTAAAGTCGTACTTAGCTCACTATACCCGACTCTTACTTTTTTACTGTCGTCTTCCCCCCACCGATAAAAGGTCCACCCGCCTGGAAGCTCTCCCTTATTTAACAAAATAAAAAATAATTTTTCTAGATCTTCATGATCTAGGTCTTTATCTTTAGATCTCGCCACTCCTTGAATCATTCCTCCAAAGTGGCTAAAAGCTAATTTTAGCTCAGAGTATTCCAAAGTAAGATCTCCATTGAGATCATATTTAGCCATCAATGAGGATATATAATGAAAAATAGCAGTAGTTGAAACAATTTGAGAATAGGAGATTTGATTTTGCCAATGATGCTTCAATTGGGTTGTAAGAAGAAATTTTTCTAAATATATGTTCCACTCATCAAAATCCTTACCTGCTAAAAACCTAGAAAACTGTGGTAGGTTCATGAGATGAGACAAAAATACAGAACGAGAGAAGTTTTTAAAACAAGATCTCTCGATTAAAGGCTTTCCATATTTATCTAAAAGCTTAGGATCTTTTTGAGGGCAACGACTCTGTAGATCCGCATAAATTTGTTTAGCATGATAGGAAGTGGATATTAAAAATCCCATTAATTCCGAAATTTCGCCTTCAGACAATAATGGAGAAGGAGTATAAACCTGGCCTACATCGTCGTCTTCAGGAGCCATCGGAATCCCATCCCCCGAAAACGTAAAAAGATTACCTTCTAAAAATGACCGAGATCCAGAATTATAACTATCTGGGTGCACAATCGCCAACTCCACACCTAAGGGTTTAAACTCTTCAAACAGAGCCTGAAGTTCGTTCTCGTTTAATCCAGAAAAAGACATTGCTCTCTCCAAATTGTTTGCATACGCTCTAATGGCCAGTCGACTTGCCGTATGCAAACAGTTTTGAATAAATGCGTTGTGATGAATCTCCGACAAGCTAAATCTTCGCTTCACTACTCGATCATCCACAACAACACCCATATACCCCTTACGATACAAAATTGCACTTCTGAGTACACTTTCAATTCTGGACGATTCTTCCCCTTGAAAGGGATTATTTCTGAAGCTTAATGTACCATCAATATTTAAATTTAAGGGCCTAATAAGAGAGATTTTGTCTTGAACCTTATGCCATAAATTATATTCTGTTTTTAAAAATTCTAAATCTTCGGTTAAGATAAAGTCTTTCTTTCTCTCTTTAGGCTCTAAATTTTGCTCACCAAATGTTCTGTCAAGAATAGGCTTAATCGATTTTTCGAAATTTTCCAAAGACACTCTGGTCGGCAATAAATCTAATTTTTTTAAACCGTCAA
>JAGRAA010000534.1 GCA_020435185.1 Bdellovibrionales bacterium
GGAGCTTGTGCTTGGGTGATGGTGTCTATGGAAGACATTACGGAATCCTCAATCTACGAGATTTTTCAAGCGATCTTACCTTTAGTGGCTGTTGCCTTAATCCTTCATATGGTATTTTGGATGGCTCATCATGCAAAAAAATTAAAAGGAGATTTGCAAAAAACGGAGACGTTTTCAAAGATGAGCTTGTTTCTAATAGTGAGTTATTCAATTGCTAGGGAAGGTTTTGAGACGGTCGTTTACCTTTATGGTATATCATTGAATCCAATGCATAAGATGCCTCAATTTGCTTATCCTATATTGTTTGTTTTTGGAGCTTTATTTGCTGGTGTCATTTTAAAAGTTTTGGTTTTAGGTCTTAAAGCGGTGAGTTTAAAGCAGTTTTTTTTAGTCACAAATATACTTTTGGTAGGAACCGCAGCCTCATTATTAGTGACGGGGATTAACTCATCTATAGAAAGTGGTTTTCTCCCCAGTGGAATTAACCCTTTGTGGAACTCCTCGGCCTGGATATCTGGAGATTCATGGATAGGTCAAATCTTAAACTTGTCTATGGGTTATACGCCGGCTCCTTCTCAAACGTTAGTAATATGTTACGTTCTGTTTTGGGCGTTGCTCTTGGTTGCTGTGTTAAGAAAGTCTTATTCGCAATCGAAAATGTAATTCTAACTTTTTCTTTTGGTGTGGGTGATTTGAAGCTGATTTATATTGGATCTTGATCGGAGTGGTGGGATCTCTCAAAGACACACTCGATTTACCTCAAAATACTCGTTTTTAAAGGTTAATTTGAGTCTAAATTGAGAGCTAAATTTTGATCTTGACAAGTACGTTAAATATACGTACTATAGAGAGTGTGAAAATACTTCTTAGCAATATTGCAGAAAAACAACTTAAAAAAATTCCTAAGCATATTAAAGTGAAATTTAATGCTTGGTGTGATTTGTTAAAATATATCGGTTTGATTGAGGCTAGAAAATATAAAGGATTTCATGACGAGCCCTTAAAAGGTGAAAGAAAAGGACAGCGCTCTGTTAGATTGTCTAAATCTTATAGAGCAATTTATATCGAAGTGGATAAGAACAAATTTGAGATAATTGAAGTTTTAGAGGTTAATAAACATGAGTACTAAGTATAAATTGGATAAAAATATGACTCTTGGACAGTTTTTAAAAGCTCATCGTCTAGGAGAGGAAGAAAGCCAAAAAGATTTTGCTGAATTCCTTGGGATTTCAAAACAGCGATTGTGTGATATAGAGCATGATCGTTTTAATATAAGCATTAAGCTGGCTAAAAGTCTTGCGCAAAGACTTGATTTGCCGGCAGAGTGGGTGGTGAAACTTGCCTTGGAAAAACAGTTAAAAGATGAAAAAATAAATTTAAAGGTAGGATAAGTACTGTCTGCAAAACTGAAAAGTTTCAATGTCAATTAATACATTTTTAAATAAACAATATTTGTGTAATTAACAAACTTAGTATTTAATTTAGATATATGTTAATTTAAGTAGGACAACTTGGCTAGTTTGAAAGCTATTAATAGATCTTATTCTGCAATTTTAAATGAACTGGTTGTTCGCGCTGGTTTTTTGTCTGTACCATTTATTATGGTCCACAGAATCTTTATTAATTCAAATATAGATGATGCTAAAATAAATATTTTTATCGTTCTGTATCTCATTATGTCTCTTCTCTATTTGATTATTCCATGTCTGATTTTTTTGTTCACCATTTTTCAAATCGACAATGTAATTCGACCAAATTCTATAATACTAAAAAGTAGTGATGGTGCATTTAAAAAAATTATGGATAGTTTTCTGGGGCGTCATCAAATTTTTAAAAATAGCCCTAGAAATCTGTCGGTATTTAAATCAATATACGTTTTTTGTAACTTAGGGACACTTTTTATCATAATCCTTAGCTCTCTAATTTCTATACTTGGTTTTTTACAGATACTAGGGATGAATGGTCTTATTAGTGGACTGTTTAATTTTAATATTCATGTAAGCTTTGTGGACTTATCAAAAGCCTCATTCCTTTTTGTCTCTGTTGTGGTAGCAATTTATTGGAGAATCTCAAAAAATTATGAAGAAAGATGGAAGTACTGTGCTGATAAATACTATAATTTAATAAAATTAGAAGCCTCTACATGTAAGTCAAATTACCAAGATATTAATAATTTTGAAGTTTCTCTAGCAATCGATATATTGCAACTAGACTTATGGGCAAAGCGTGGTTTTGAGCAGTTTTTTAAGGAGGCATTGAAAAACTGCTCAAAACAAAAAGGTGGTGAGGTTCATTTAGTAGAATTAAAAAATAAAGTATATAGTGCTCTAGAGAATGGGCGTGAGATAAAATATTCAGAAATGATTTCTGAAGCAGAAGCCGAATATTTATTAAAAAAATCATTTTATTAGTAAATACCTAAAAGGCTTTAATGCTGGCAAATCACACTTTAATGCTTTAACGAATACCATTTGTAACATAATATAACTTATCAATATAACGTATCTATCTGAGATTATTTAATATATTGATTTTACTCTGTCTCTAGTCAATTTTGAGCGTTAAATATTGTGAAGTAGAATTAAATCTTGATTTATTACACTATTTGGTATAGTGTAATAAATGGAGTTCATCAATGATTGTCAACTTAAGCAACAAAATAGCTCGTGATATTTGGGAAACCAATAAATCAAAGACTTTACATCGTGAGCTATGGATAAGAGCTAAAGCTTTACTGACCATTATGCACTCTACCTCTGAGCTTGAAGACTTAAAAATCAAAGGGCAACCGCCCAATATTAGACTTCACAAGCTCAAAGGAGACAGAAAAGAATATTGGAGCGTCACCATCAACCTTCCTTGGTGTATTACCTTTAGGTTCAAAAATGGTGAGTTTTTAGATGTAAAAATTGAAAATTACCATAGAGGTTAATTATGATTAAAAACCCAAAACCAATGCACCCAGGCCAAGTCCTTTCTGAAATCTATATGGGTGAAATGGGCTTAAGCCAAACAGCTTTAGCTAAAAAATGTGGATGCTCTCCTAGAAAAATTAACGAGATTGTAAATGGAAAAAGAGGCATATCACCATCCTTTGCCATTACCCTTGAGAAGGTTATTGGCACTACGGCTGAAATGTGGGTTCGTATGCAAGCTGAGTATGACCTTTGGCAGGCTCGTAAAGAAGCTGCCTAGATATTTGTCTAAAAGTGTTTCCTGAGCATCAAAAGCAATA
>JAGRAA010000535.1 GCA_020435185.1 Bdellovibrionales bacterium
GACAATACTTCTAGACGGCCTTTTTGAGCTGTTTATTAAACTGTGAGACAATCTCTTGCGCCATGTCTGATAATGAGACAATCTTGTGAACCGCTCCCACTTCAATGGCTTCTTTGGGCATTCCAAATACCACACAGGATTCTTCGTCTTGAGCAAGGGTGTAGCCGCCCTTATTGTAGATATCAAGCATCCCTAAGGCTCCGTCTTTCCCCATGCCGGTCAGTATCACTGCAATGAGATTGTTGATCCTTATCTCAGAGACGCTTTTAAAGAGATAGTCTACAGAAGGTTTAAAGTGATTTAAGGGAGGATCTTCATTGATTTCGCAATAGAGAAAACCACCGTTTTTAGTAAGTTTCATTTGGTGGTCTCCTGGAGCAATATAGACAGTGTTGGGTTCTATCTTATCGCCATTTTCAGCCTCCTTGACCTCAAACACGCAGAGCCTGTTGAGATTGTCAGCTAAAGCTTTAGAGAAAACCTTAGGGATATGCTGTACAACAAGAATAGGGGGGATTTCATCCGGCAATGAGGTGAAGATATCTTGTAGTGCTTTTGTACCTCCTGTAGAAGAGCCTATAACAATCAATCCCTGATTGTGATTAAAATGATCCTCGGCCTTTTGCAATACAATAGGTTTTTTCTGTCTTAAGTCGGCAACGGCTTCTAATTGATTGAGTATATGCTTTGATTCCGCCTTGATATTTTCCAATGAAGGTTTTTGAATATATGTTTGTGCTCCGTGAGAAAGGGCTTCCATAACCAGAGGACCCTCGTTAATGCTCACAGAACTTATCATTACCGTTGGAATATGCTTGTCTTGTAAATAGGTCTTAAGAAATTCTACTCCGTCCATTTCTGGCATATGGATGTCTAATGTAATAAGATCAGGCTTGTTTTGTTCGATAATGGCTTTTGCTTCAATGGGGTTATTCGCTATCCCAGTCACTTTTAATTTTGTAGAGGACTCAATAATTTTTGCTAAGAGCTTTTGAATTGTCTTACTATCATCGACAATCAAGACATTTTTCTTTTCTAGTTCCTCTTCTAACTTGAAGTTAGAAAGATCGATTTTTTGAAGTTCATGGTTGTATGTCAAATCTATAGAATCACTTAAATACATCTTTTTTTCGCAACGAGGCCAGTTTAGGTGAGCCTCTTTGATTTTTTTAAAGAGTTCTTTACTTCCTATATAGCAAATGTTCTTTGGGTCAGAGAATTTACTCAGTTTAGAAAAATTCGTATCGTTTTTATTTTCAATGTAAAGAAAAATTCCTTCTTCATCTTGATTAAATACTAACACACCATCTTCTTTGTTCAAATGAATAGTCGTCAGAGATGAGTTTCCGGGCATGAGTTTTTTAATTGGCATGTTAATCCTTAGCTAAGTACTCAGTCCCTACGTGAGCAACGCTTGTCCAAGGGAAGATGTCGTTGATTTTATTTTGATATTCTAACTTGGGGTCATTTGCATCTTCTACTAAGATTTGAGTTTGGTTTAGGCTGAAGATTTTGGAAGCTATAATATCGTTTAGGTATCCAAAAACGGAGATGCTTTTTTTATAATTTTCAATATGTGTTTTAAACGAATCAAAGTGTACAGACAGGTCACAAAGATAAATTTTATTGCATTCTAATTTAATATCTTTATCAAACACTTCAATGTTTTGAGACCAATTAAATTCATCTTTTATAATATCTAAATAATTTTCATTACCTTGAAAGAAAATACCAATTGGAGGTTGGTTTCCTTTAAAAGACGCTATGGTTTTTTTTAATTTTTCTTTATCGCTATAGTTTGCCAAGAAAATTCGAATTTTAGATTCTGGATCGTTTATGACAAAATTTTTATTAAAGGATTCATCTATGTTTGACAAGCTCGATGTTGAGTTCAAGAAAGACATTTTAATTTTACTCTTAATTTCTTCAGCACGCTCTATTAAATTATTGAGAGCAGGCTTTTCCACAAAATCCAAAGCTCCATACTTAAGTGTTTTTTGCGCATATCGGGCGTCTTCGCGGCTGGCACTGGATATGACAACGACGTTGGGATGATCTTTTGTGAAGTGTTGCTTTAGATATTCCACTCCGTCCATTTCAGGCATATGTATATCTAGAGTCATTGCATCTACTTTATTAGTCTTTAAAAACTCTGCAGCCTCTATGCCGTTTTTAGCGGTACCTACAAGAAGAAAATCTTTATCATCATTAAATACCTTGGTTAATAGTTTTAATATACTAGAGCTGTCATCCACGGCTAATACCCGGATAGGGTTCGGAATAATCGATTTTTTGATCGGATCTTGTAATATTGGTTCGCTTTTGATAGACGGTATAGGGGAGTGACGATCGAAAGAGTACACGCTTGGGGCTAGTGTAATTTTGTTTATCTCTAGAGAATTTAGAGATTCGCTCAATCCAGTAAAAAGAAGACCTCTTTTGTGGAGTTTATTTTTAAAATTGTTCACAATTTTATGAATGAGCTCTGATTTAAAATAAATAAATACATTTCTACAAAAGATAACGTCAAATTTCTCATTTTGAATGGGCTCCGGATGAATGAGGTTCATCTCTTTGAAGGTGCATTTTTCTTTAATATGCTTTTTTATTTTAACGAAATGGCTAATTACACCAGTACCTTTTTGCCAATTATCTTTGATATAAACACTTGGTATAGATTTAATTTCAGAGTATCTGTAAACTCCATTCTGTGCAACCTTTATACTTTCTTTGTCTATATCGGTTCCTATGATTTTAAAATCCATTCCTGGATATTGTTTTAAATGATAATTAAAGAAAGTAGCTAGAGTGTA
>JAGRAA010000536.1 GCA_020435185.1 Bdellovibrionales bacterium
TAAAAAAGAATAATTTTTCATTTACAAAAGTCTGTAAAAAACAATTTTTTTACTCGACTGTTCTAGGCTATAGTTTTTATTCTTTTACTATCGTCTTAAGACCTAGATGATTCCAAAGTCTAAGTTTTATTCTCTTCTGCAACAATTGGGCTGACGTCCCGTCAAGAAGTTGATGGCTATGTCGAAAAATATCTTGTGATTGTTCACAAGAGTTTTGAATCAGAAATACAAACTCACTCGTTGAATAATGACAAACAAAGAAAAGGTAAAATTAACTTGGTCAACGAAAGGAGGGAATCAAGGACGAAAATAAATTCAGGGAAATAAAGAATTTTCCTTTTTTCTTTAATCAACAAAGGCTCGGATGCCAGCTATAAAAGCTTACCAAGGAGGTTTGAATATGTATTTAATTGGAGGATAACAAAATGGGATTTAGAGTCGCAACAAACATTGCAGCGATTAACGCACAAAGAAACTTAGGCAATAGCCAATCTAAAATAAACGACAGCTTAAGCAAATTAAGCTCTGGTTCAAGAATTAACAAAGCCGCCGACGATGCTGCCGGACTGGCGATTTCAGAAAACTTAAGAGGCCAAATTCGGTCTGCTTCTCAAGCCAATAGAAATGCTAACGATGGGATATCCATGGTGCAAGTGGCTGAGGGCGGATTAAACGAAGTTGGAAATATTATTGTTCGCTTAAGAGAGCTTGGTATCCAAGCCGCTTCCGATACAGTTGGTGACGTCGAAAGAGGGTTCATCAACAAGGAGGTTGATCAACTAAAAAGTGAAATTCAAAGGATTTCAGATGTTACAACTTGGGGAACGACTAAATTATTAGATGGCTCAAGCCCTACTTTTGATTTTCAAATCGGTATTTTCAATGACGACTTCGCAGATCGAATTTCTTTTGAAGCATCAGATAATATTGCTACCTTGGACGCTTTGGGACTTTCAGATATTGATTATACGCAAAAAGAAGGAGCCCAAACCGCTCTAGAAATGCTCGATGAAGCTCAAACGAATGTGAATGGAATGAGATCAAATCTTGGTGCCTTGCAAAACCGATTAACTTCAACAGTTCAAAACTTGCAAGTTGCTGAAGAGAACTTATCTGCTGCAAACAGTCGTATCCGCGATACAGATGTTGCTCTAAACTCAGCTGAGTTAACAAGAAACAACATTTTGTTGCAAGCTGGTACGGCAACTTTGGCTCAAGCCAACCAAAAGAACGCAATAGCTCTTCAACTTATTAGCTAATCGTTAATTTAATCAAATAAACCCAAAAGCCTGACTTCTAGTCAGGCTTTTTTTTACCTATTTAACGATCTGTACAGTAGAGCATTCCTCTAAAAAATTTAATTATTACGGGGTTTTGCTCTTTTCACTGCCACGCCGGCTTAAATCGAATGCTTACTTGAACTCCCCTCCTCTATCGTTTTCAATATTATGTTTTAGGATTAGTCCCTTGAGGAGCAAAAAACTCAAGCCCATCTCTCGCCATTCGACAAACCGCAAAACAAGACTCATTCAACCGATTTTTTTAAAATTACAGTAGGCAAGGCTTTAACTTTCAAATAGACTCTTGTGTATCTAAGCAAAACGCGTTTAACTTTTATACCCGAGGAATTCACATGGCAAAGAAAGCAGCTCCTAAAAAAACCACTAAGAAAAAAGCTACAAAAAAAGCAGCCCCTAAAAAGGCCACTAAGAAAAAAGCTACAAAAAA
>JAGRAA010000537.1 GCA_020435185.1 Bdellovibrionales bacterium
TGCCTGATGAGTGGAATGAATGGATTTATCGGAAAACCTTTATCTCCGTCGGACTTGGTCGAAGCGATTAGTCGAATAAATCCGAAAGTAAAATCTAGGCTTTCAAGCTATAATTTAAAAGATTCTTTGAGTTTATCTGCTCAAAAGAAGATTGCACAATCCTTTGTTTTAACTCTTAAAGAGTTAAATACAAAATTAAACCAACCCCTTTCCTTGGAAGAACTTAAAAAAATTGGTCATCAATATAAATCCTCATCTAAACTCTTAGGAGAACATCAATTTTCTGAGTCCTGCCTACTCCTAGAAAATGCCTCTTCGCTTTCTCAAGCCCTTAGTGTTTCAAAAAAAATTCAAGCTGATATCCCGGACGTGATCTCTCACCAAATTGTGTAGTCAGTGTTCTGGGTCAGATAAAAACTCTCCTCTATACACTAATTTAACGCGCCATGGACACCAAAGTGTGTCCGTACCTAAAAAATCGAAATGTGGAGAAATCTCCACACGGGCTCAATAATCTCTTCAATAGTCTATGGTTTAATGTTTGTAACAGAAGGAGCGCATTAATTAAAACTATCAACGACTAACCAAAGGAGAATGCATTAACCCTATATATGTTTCCTAACCCTTAATATTCAAACCCCTTTCATCTCTTGAAGGCAGTTCCCTTTTCCAACTTCGGTGCTCCTGCACCAAGGAAAGGGAACTGTCCCTCCTTTAAATATCTATAATTTCATATTTTTTCTTTTTATTCGATTTAAGATCATCAGGTAGGTTAGTTAAGATCTCTTCTGATAAGGCATCAATAATTTTTATTTTTAAAAACTCTCTGCTGTAAACCATACTCACCTCACGGGTCGGTATAGGACTAACGAAATGTTTTAAATTTTCTGTTTTTTCTTTTGCAGTTAACAATGATGTCGCCAAATGAGGCAGCAATGTATAGCCGGTTCCTTGCCGTATTAAATTCACAATGGTTTCTAAGTTTCCACTTTCAAAATGAATATTCTTCTTTCTCTCTACTTCTCGATTAAGATGACAAACCTTAATCACCTGATCCCGAAAACAATGTCCTTCATTTAACAACCAAATGCTTTCCGCATCCAAATCGTTTTCGTTTAATATTTTTTTCTTAAACAAGGCGTGCTCTTTTGCCACAAACCCATGAAAGGGCTCCAAAAAAAGCTTTCTTTCATTGATTGCTGGATTATATAAAGGCGTAACTAGTAATCCACCGTCTAGCTCATCTGTTAACAGCTTTTTCACTATGTCTTCTGTTTTATATTCACTAATCGTTAAATCCACTCCTGGAAATTTATCAGCAAAGTTCTTTACAAAAAGAGGAATTAAATACGGAGCCAATGTAGGTATGACCCCTAAGTGAAATCGTCCAGACACCGGTGATTTTTTATCAGAAAGCAGAAATAATCTTTCGTGTTCAAATAAAACTTTTCGGGATTGATCAACAATTCGCTCTCCCAGTTCCGTTGTAATAATCGGTTTTTTTGATCGATCAAAAATAATCACATCTAATTCTTCTTCTGCTTTCTGTATTTGTGCAGATAAAGATGGCTGCGAAACATGACATTCTTCCGCAGCACGACCAAAATGCTTATGTTTATCGACGGCGACTATATACTCTAATTGAGTTAATGTAGGCATGGCTGTTCCTTATCTAATCGGCGGATCATCACATCTAAATAATTCTTGGCCATGATCTGGAAGACTTAACTGACGGGCACAATTTCTTAAAGCTGTCCTTAAGCCTTCTTCTACTACGGGATGATAAAAAGGCATTCTTAAAGCTTCAAACACGGTTAAATCTAAAGATATTGCCCAAGCTAACAAGTGAGCAAGATGTTCTCCGTCTGGGGCATAAATTTCTGCTCCTAAAATTTTTCTACTCTGCTTGTCTGCATAAACATGCAAGAGACCCACTTCTTTATTTTTTGTAATACTTCTCCCCTGCCCTTCGAAACTGACCTTTCCGGTTACAAAATCGACCTGTTTTTCAATCAATAATGAATAGTTCATCCCGACCGAGGCAATATTTGGATCAGAAAACGTTATTGCTAAGGGTGTCCTTCTTTTAAAACACTGCTCATCATGAACCGCATTATATCCAGCTATTGTTCCTTCGTCGGCTGCTTCGTGTAAGATTGGTCGATCCCCATTTGAATCTCCAGGAAGAAAAATATAGGGAGCGTCTTTTATGGCCATTGTATTCCAATGAATATGTGGAAGGCCTCTTTGGTTTAATTCAATACCTAATTTATCGAGACCAAGTTTATCTACGTTAGAAACCCTTCCCGCTGACACTAAAGCTTTATCCACTTCATATCTTTTTCCTTCGGCTTCAACGATAAGTTTATTGTTCTCATTTATTTCTATTAAGTTGGCACCGCCAGTATGAACTATCATTTCTTTCTGCATCTGCTTATAAATATATTCTTGTAACTCTGGATCAGATGATCCACCAATTGCTTTTCCAATATTTATTCCAATAACTTTAACTCCCAATCGAGAAAGCGCCTGCCCTAATTCTGATCCAATAACTCCTAGTCCAATGACTGCAATTGTTTTTGGCAATTCTTCTAATTCAAAAAATTGATCCGTACTGAGTAAATGAGATTTAAACGGCTCCCAAGACTTAGGCAAGATCGGTCTTGATCCAACCGCAAGAATGATTTTCTTGGCACGAACCGTTTCTCCCTCTAAATCTAAAGTATGAGAATCAACGAAGGTTGCTTTCTTTCTGACTAAATGAGATTCCCATTCCGGAGTCGAAGAAGTCACTCCCCTTACAAACCTATCTCTCAACGAGCGTACATACTCCATCACTCTTTTGCTATCGAGTTCAAGGCTTTCTGAGCCCTTAATACCCATTTGCAAATGCTTTTCTCTTCTTTGATAATCATTTGCAACCTGGATCAACACTTTAGAAGGCATGCAACCCACCCTTGCACAGGTTGTTCCCAACGGTCCATCGTCCACTACAATATAGTTGTCCGTCTTTTGAGCGACAACTCTTCTTGCCGTTAAACCAGAGGTTCCGGCGCCAACAATAATAACATCATAGGTTTTAGACATGCCCTCTCCTTAAACTATTTACTAAAAAGCTGCTTTAATTGTTCTGCTCCACCAATTCTTTCACCATTTATGAAAATTTGAGGAACTTCTGTTTTACCGCTTAAAGCCACCAATGTTTTTACACTGAAATCCTTGTTCAGGATATGCTCTTCATACTCGAAGCCTTTTTCATCTAATAGCTTCTTTGCTTCAGCACAAAAACTACAGCCTGGTCTAGTAAATATCGTTACTGATTTAGGTATATTTACATTAGGATTAATATACTTCAACATTGTTTCAGCATTTGAAACTTCAAAAGGGTCTCCCGGCTTATCTGGCTCAATAAACATTTTTTTAATGACTCCATCATCAACCAACATTGAATATCTCCAAGATCTCTTTCCAAACCCTATATCTGATTTATCTACCAGTAAGCCCATTTTTTCACTAAACTCACCATTACCGTCTGGCAACATGGTCAGATTTGGTGCGTTCTGATCTTTTTGCCAATCATTCATAACAAACGTATCGTTAACCGATAAGCAAACCACATCGTCCACTCCATTCTTTTTAAATGTGTCATACAACTCATTATAACGCGGCAGATGAGTAGAAGAGCATGTTGGTGTATAAGCACCAGGCAATGCAAATAAGACTACTTTCTTTCCTTTGAAATAATCATCACTATTTTTGTCTACCCATTCGTGCCCTTGACGAATTTTAAAATTAACTTTAGGAACTCTTTCTCCACTTCTATCTACAAATTTCATATCAATACTCTCCTTCTGTTTTAAGATTGAATATGTCACTATACTCGCAATTTATTTAAATAGTTTCCAATATTAATAATAAATTGTGTGATAGTTTAAAACTATTATTTTGGAAAAGCCATAAATTATTGAAATTATTTTTAAAACTCAAATCCAAGAGTCATGTAAAGGGCTATGCCAGGCTTTTGAGCCAATACGAAATCAATTCT
>JAGRAA010000538.1 GCA_020435185.1 Bdellovibrionales bacterium
TATCAAAAAATTGTTGAAGATCCACTTTCTAAAAACAACGGACTGAAAAGAATTAAATCTATTGGAGTAGAGCGATTTTTTAGTGATCGAGTAATTTTTGATCAAACAGTATTTTATCCTGAAAATTGGATAGAAGTGAAAAAGCTTGGGGCCGACATATTATCTATGAGTGATTCACGGGATAGAATGAGAATGAAAAATAAATTATCTCAGGTAAGAAAGAAGTTTTTGTCTGAAAACTTATATTTATAAATTATTATTCTATTTCGCTCACTCGTTCTTTAAACGCTTTTCCGGGTCTAAACCGAGGAACTTGTGTCTGAGGGATATGCACTTTTTTTCCCGTCTTAGGATTCCTCGCGTTACGAGGTTTTCTAAGATAACGGTCAAAGGTTCCAAAGCCGACAATCTTTACATCGTTACCTGAAGCTACCGAGATTTCGATGACATCTAAAATTGCATCTAGAATATTTTCAGTATTCTGTTTCGTGGTATTTGCTTTTTTTGAAACCTTTTCTACAAATTCTGCTTTATTCAAAATGACCTCAACACATTGGAAAGCCAATTTATATGAAAGTCCAAGCTGAGGGTCAAGTTTTGACGAATTTTAAATATAAATTTCGTATCAAAATGACGCAAAATAAGCTTTCTAGTTGTAGACTATTAAAAAATCATTGCATTCGGCCGATCTGTACTCAATGAAAAGCCATATTTTTGTCACCTTTATCCTTCTTTTAAGCACAATGATGATGCAGCTTTATGGTCTGTTTGTGAATCACTTCAGTGGAGTGGATGAATATAAAAAGCAGTATGTGCAAATGAAGCATGAACTTGAAGTTGAGGAGCTAAAAAGATCAGTTGCTGAATACGATCATCAAGCGTTTCGTCAGGAAGTTGCTTCAATTTTGGGCACAGAGGGTGGTTTGTTAAAGAAAAATTATCCTCTCAGGCAGTTGGCCAATGTTACATCTTTGCAGAGTAATCCACAAATGGATCTTTCAGCGGCGGGGATTGTTTTCGATCGAGCAAAAAGAGCATTTGTAAAGAAAGAGTATGGAAAAGCTATCCGTCAATTTAAATTGATAGTGGATAAATATAGCTATTCTTCTCATATTGTGGAGACTCAATTTTTGTTAGCCGAATGTTATTTTCAGAGCCGTAACTTAGAAATGGCTGTAGAAACAATTCAAGCATTGGTTGCGAACTTTCCAGAAAGTGAAATGACAGGGTTTGCACTTTTAAGGTTAGGCAAGATTTTTGAAATTCAAGATCGAAAAGAAGAGGCTCTTGGAGTTTATCAAACGGTTTTGCAGAGTTTCAAAAGCGACAGTTTGTCATTGCAAGCAAAACAAGCTTTGGAATCTATTAATTTATGAAATTTTTTTTACTCATTATTATTTTATATCTTCAATCCACTTTTAGTTGGGCTGATTCAAAAAAAACAGAAAGTACTAATAGTCATAGTGATTCGTCAGTTATTACCTATCCAGAAGGATGCTTAAAAGAAAGTTTTTGTGCCATTAAGACTAGTAGCAAGTTCAAGATGGACATTGATAAAGGGCGTTTAGCTGCCGACGGGGAAAGTCAATTTATTATAGTCGAGAACAGCGTAAAGGTTATTTCGGGTCAATTTTTGTTTGAAAGTGAAAACTCCTTACGTATAGAAACACTTTATGGCTCTATTTTGTTGAATAAGGGTAAAATCTTGCTGGATATAGAAAAAGAAAAAATCACAGTTTATAGCTTAGGTGGAGTAGTGGACCTAGACCTTAAGGGTTACGATGAGAGGATCTCTGTACCTAAAGGATTTAGTACTTGGTTTTCTGGAGTGGAGTCTAATGGCAAGGCTTTTGTGGACTTTCTGCAGCCAGTAAATCCGGATAAATTTATAAGCTTGTGGGCAGGATTGAATAGTGACTCTAAGAAAAGTTTTAAAAAAGAAGTCATTGCATTGCGAATGGCTTGGCTTGAGGCTAGTCAGTTACTAGGACAAAAGTACGGAGAATTGGCCAATAAGCGAATAGAAGACCATAAAAGGCATTTGGCAAGTGTAAAGCGAAGAAGAATTAAAATCGAGAACGAAAATAAAGCCCTCAGAGAGATTTTTAGAAAGAAAAATTATCTAGACTAATCCATAGAC
>JAGRAA010000539.1 GCA_020435185.1 Bdellovibrionales bacterium
ACGATATGATAATATTGAACACATGAAAGAACTAGAATTAGTTAAAAATGCAATAAAACAAGTCGAGAAAGCAACTGGATTTAATATAAAAATTCAGGGTGAGCAGATGCTCGTAGGAAAAAACTACCGTCCAGATTACTTTATAACAGTAACATCGGGAAACATAGAGTGGCCAATGGTGGTAGAGTGTAAATCAAGTAAGATCACACCCATGAGCGTTCGCCGGAGCATAAGTTATATAAAAGAATCAGGTATCCCAGGATTGATCATCGTTCGTAAAATTAATCCAAAAATGGCAAATTATTTAAAATCTAAAGGTATTGCTTATGTGGATATGGAGGGAAATATATTTTTTCCAGTAGAAGTTGGAAATCTCACTCATCAACCAGAAAATAAATCAGTTAATAAAAGAGAAAAACAAAAAGTTTTTGGTGGAGTTACATTTGTTAAATTAGTTTATGAGTTTTTGACAAATCCAAAGTCCTTAAGCTGGAGCCAAAGAGAGCTTTCAAGAGTCACTCAAATGTCTTTAGGAAGTGTAAATAACGTGATTGAAAACCTGAAAGAAACAGAACATATAATTTTAGATCCCAATAAAAATTTACTATTAAAAAACCGAGATGATTTAATAGATAAATGGACCCATACATATATTGGTGGGCTTCGTAGAAGGAATATAATCGGACAGTATTCATTTGCAATGCCACCTGAAAATAGCCAATGGTGGAAAGATGTTAAATTCAATATTGCAGGTATTGTATGGGGTGGAGAAAGTGCCGCCGAATACTACTCAGGATATTTAAGCCCAGGAGAGTTTACGCTTTATACAACAAGAACTAAAATTTCTATAATAATCGGAACGCTAAAGCTAAAGCCAAATCCTAACGGCGCAGTTAAAATAATTGAAGTATTTTGGGAGATGAATTACTCCGATAAATTTGCGCCACCATTAGTTGTGTATGCTGATCTACTGTCCTCTACCAATAGTAGATTGCATGAAACAGCAGAATTAATATATGAGGAACATTTAAAACATGGAAAATGAAATAAGGATAGATAATCAAGTTAAGATAGCATTAGTAAAATCGGTTAAAATTTTAAATAAACTTAAATGTGATTATGTATTGGTAGGCGCTCTAGTTAGAGATATTCTGTTCTCATTGGGAGGTGTTGAAGCAAAAGCATTGACGAAAGATATTGACTTAGCTTTTGCCATTGAATCTTGGGAGTTATTTCAAGAAATAAAAAACACATTTTTAAATAATGAAGATTTTCATAAAGCTAAAGAGCCACATAGAGTTTTATATAAAACGCCTAAGATGAAATTTTCTATTCCGGTTGATTTATTGCCTTTTGGCGGGGTAACGGATAAAAAAGAAAACATTTCTTGGCCACCGGATCAAGATATTATAATGAGCGTAATAGGATATAAAGAAGCCTTTAAGTATGCCGAAAGTGTTAAATTAGAAAAAAATTTTTCAGTTAAAATGGCATCTGTAGATGCTTTAATTGTTTTAAAATTATTTGCATGGAGAGATAGAAACGATAAAACAAATAAAGATGCCATAGATATTGACGAAATATTTAAGTATATAGACAACATTGACAGCAATATAATTAATGAATTGTTTGATGAACACCAAGATTTGACAAGTGAAAACTTTGATTTCAAAGTTGCTTTGGTTGGCGTGATAGGTCGTAGAATTTTTAAAATTTTAGAGAAAAATACAATTGAACAGTTAAAAAAGTTATTAACCTTTGAATTAGAAAAAAAATATGAATCTAAATTGGTAGTATCAATTTCAAATGAACAAACATTGGAAACTAGATATAATCAACTTAATGCCATTTTAACAGCCCTAGATGGTTAAAAGCATACAAATACAAAGAAAGAATGCAGTTTTTGAGCCTCAGCGAGGCTGTAAATTTGGAGGTGGTGGAGGGATTTGAACCCCCGTAGAAGGATTTGCAGTCCTCTGCCTAGCCCCTCGGCCACACCACCTATAAAGGAAACACAACATATAACAAAACCCCCTTACTTGGTAAATATTATTTCATGAGACTTATGACCCGTAGCGCCAGCTAATAAGACCCCTAATTGAAAATATTTTTAATCGCCTCAAAGGGGTACACAGAAAGTCTTGCAGCCTGCTCGATGTGATGAGCCTTAATCTCTTCACTCATTTCAATATCTGCACAAGTTCGAGCCACCTGAATCAGAGCCTTTGACCTGCGCAAGGACTGCGAAAGCTCGGGCAACAGATTCTTTCTAATGAATGAATCCAGAGCGATGTGCACAGGGTCCAATTGTCCATTGACCGTCTTTACCTGTGGCCTGACTCTACGGACGAACTCTCTCACCTCGCAAATTTCTTTATAAGTCTGCCGGAGAGAAATTGTTTTTTCTTTTCTCCACCCGTCGCTCATAATCAATATTGAAAATCGATCCAAAAGTGGACCGCTGAGTTTTTCTAAATAAGATCGACACCGAGTTAAGCTAAAACGGCAACTTTGAATTTTTCCTGGCACCAAATCCCCACAAGGGCAAAGATTACTGCTCGCTAATAATAAAAATTTAGCAGGAACTTTTAAATGATCCGCTTTTCTCCTTATAGTCATACATCCACTTTCGATAGGCTCCCTCAAAGCCTCTTTGACTTTCGAGTTAAACTCTAAGAGCTCATCTAAATAAAGAATCCCTGCATGAGCCCTTGAAACCTCTCCCGGAAAAATAGGATATCCTCCTCCCACCATGGCCAAGGGGGTAATCGTATGATGAGGGTCAACAAAAGGACGCCAGGAAACATCATACCCCACTAATGAGTTAATCCTTTTACTTCTTCTCAATAAATCGCTAGAGGGCTCTTGCAACAGTGGCAAAATACTTTTAACAAATGTGGTTTTTCCCGATCCAGAAGGGCCAGCAAGGAGAGCGTTGTGCTCCCCAAGGGCAATAAGTTTAAGAGCAAAACTCTGTGTTTGATCAAAACTAATCTCTTCGATCTTCGGCCTTTTAATATTTAATAACGACCTTCCCCCTTGGGGTGGAGATAGGCTTTTTAAATCGGACAAATGAGAAACCTGAATAGTAGGATGATCGAGCTGATTATTTTTTCCCGTTATCAACGGACCATCTAAACCTCGAGTAAGAGCCTCTAAATCATGAGGAGCAAAAACTTCTCCCTGTAGCCCTAACTCTCCATAAACATAAACCTTTTGATAAGGAGGAAGAGGAATCTGACCCGTTTGCCAAAGAATCGCACAAGCGACAGCAAACTCAAGGCCATGACTTCTCTTTTTTAGATGAGCTGGCTTAAGATTGATCAAGATCTGTTTACCCCTAGGTAAATCAAATCCTTGATGCTTCAAAGCCGATTTAATTTTTATCTCTGACTCTTTAATCGCAGCATCGGCTTGACCTAAAAATTTTATTCCCGGTAAGCCATTTAAGAAACTTATTTCGATTTCCACAGCAGTCAGATCAAATCCGTACAATATAAAAGAATAAATTTTCATATTCTTCTATTTTGCAAGAATGGTTCTCTAGCGAATGGCTATTTATTTTAGCCTTGGTCTTTTAGCGTTCAGATTTCGAACGAGGGTAACAAAAAAAGTGGCCAGATCTTAATTCGTAACCTTCATCACACAGAGCCAGGCCATAGATATTAACACTTTGGACCCCTTTAACTATCCCACCATCCTGACTCTCTTTCATAAACTTTACGCAAAGAGTATACCCAGATAGACCTCTATCATGACAATTTAACTTCGTGTAACGACTGGGTCGCATCCCCAAAAATTGCCCCATAATCGTTAAGCTCTTATCTACACTTAAAGATCTAGGGTGAAGTTTAATCTGAAAAGGAGACACCTGGCTTTCTTCTAAACCATTCACACGCTCCTCATAGTCGCTTCTTAAAAAGCTCAAAGAAACTTCGTTATTTAAAACCTCAACTTCAAACTTTGATTCCTTCTCAATAACCGGCGACTCTATATTTTGAATTTCTACTCGAACAGGGATTCCAATTTCACACCGAGGGATTTTCAACAGGG
>JAGRAA010000540.1 GCA_020435185.1 Bdellovibrionales bacterium
CATCTACTATATGCATGACTATATCAAAACCAGCTGAATCTGATAAAAACTCGAATCCAGAGGCTATGCCTTGTTTCTGTAAATTATAAGCTGTGTTTTTGATTAAGAAAAAACTCACTCCTACTACAACGAAAAGAGTGAGTGTTTGGTAGAGAAAAGCCCTTGATTTATGAGTCACTTTATCTCACAGGCATTGAATACATGATCCCGCCGTCTTTCCAAAGAGCATTTAATCCTCGTTTTATTTTAAGAGGGGATTTGGAACCTAAATTATTTTCAAAAACTTCACCATAGTTACCTACTTGGCTTAAAATATTGAAAGCCCAGTTTTGAGGAAGGCCAAGGTTTTTTCCGAGGTTGCCATCAATGCCAATAAGGCGTTTTACATTAGGGTTTTTTGAAGACTTCATTGTTTTAATGTTGTCACGAGTGATATTTAGCTCTTCTCCTTCTACCATCGCGTAGATTGTCCAACGAACAATATCGCCCCATTGGTTATCGCCGTGTCGAACCACTGGTCCTAAAGGTTCCTTTGAGATGACTTCGGGGAGAATGATATGATCGTTTTGATTCTTTAATTTTAAGCGTTGGGCATAGAGGCCAGACATGTCTGTGGTATAGGCATCGCATCGGCCAGCATCGTAAGCAGCAACAACTTCATCAGACTTTTCAAACACAACCATTTTATATTTCAATTTATTAGCCTTAAAATAATCGGCCAAATTTAACTCGGTGGTGGTTCCTTGATTTACACAGATTGTTGCGCCGTTGAGTTGTTTGGCGCTTTTAATTCCTGATTTTTTTCTAACCATAAAACCTTGACCATCATAGTATGTGACACCGGCGAAATCTAATCCTAATGAGGTATCACGCATGAGAGTCCATGTGGTATTACGAGATAATATATCGATTTCCTTAGATTGGAGAGCGGTAAAGCGTTCTTTTGCGGAGAGAGGAATAAATTTTACCTTTTTTGCATCTCCTAAAGTTGCGGCGGCAATGGCTCGGCAGACATCTACGTCTATTCCCGTCCATTGGTTTTTGCTATCTGGGTTAGAGAACCCCGGAAGTCCTTGGCTGACGCCACACTTGACGTATTTTCGTTTTTGAACTTCGGCCAAAGTATTTGCAGTAGCGGTATAAGAAGTTAAAAGAAGGGCAAGGGAACAAAAAAAGAGGGGAGTTTTAAACATGAGTGCTCCTTAAGAGAAGAAAGAGATTGTTTGTTGATTTCAAAAAAATACTGCCATAGTTAAAATAGTTTGACCAGTCTACATGCCGCATATAGGAACTCTGCGCAAAAGCGCAGCAACTCTATAGCTCTTGACCATTTACTTTATACTGAGGTTCAATACGAATGTGAATGAGGAGTTTTATTCAATGAAAATAAAGAGCTTGATTGTTATTTTAGGTGTGATCTTTTGTGACCTTTTGAGCGCGAAAACCATAACCACCAATACAGCGTTGGTGATAGATGCTCCAGATTGGTTAAAGTCTGTAGACGTAAGAAAAGTTTCTGAAAGCATAGAGAGAAAACTAGAGTGGAGCACGAGAAGAATAAATGTTCACTTCCATCGATCGCAAAAAGACTTTTCTAAAATTCATAACTTTGGATCTAGGCCTACGGCGGTGACTATAAGCACTAAAGAAAAATCAGTAATACATTTAGGACCGAAAGTAACAAAAAAGAATTTTGCGCAGATTTATGGTCATGAATTGGTTCATGTGATTATTAATCAAAAATATCGTGGAGCCATTCCAAAGTGGTTAGAAGAAGGGCTTGCCAATTTTTATGCAAAAAAAGGCAAAGTGGACTACAAATGGTTAAGTCGATTTCCAGTCCCTTCCTCTATTGAGGCGTTATCTCATCCATTTCAAGGTGATTATGAAAAAATCAGTTA
>JAGRAA010000541.1 GCA_020435185.1 Bdellovibrionales bacterium
AATGAGGCCACCGAAGAACTCGGTTACATCATAGTCCAATCACCAGATATTCTGGATCTACTTTCCTGCTCCGGATTCCGCTCGCTCCAAATAAATGTGAAGTCTTTATTTCACTGAAGTCTTTATTTCTGAAGTTTTTGTTTTACTCTGTCACTTTTAGTTTTCGCTTATTTTGTCTCAGGCTCAATTTCTAGATGAAGATAGTGAAAAAATTGCTGTCCATAAATACGACAGTCCTAACTAGTTTTCAACGATTCCATTTATGACTCTTCAAAATATTTATAAGACTATATACTCATTTCAATTAAGAATTTATGAGTGCGAGGCACTCGAAAACCATTACGTTTATAAGCAAGGAAAAATATGAAAATTATCATTATGATTTTAGGATTATTAATTTTATCAGTTGACTCTTTTGCTAGTTTTGCCAATTTTCGGTATCAAGACGAAGCAGATCGAGAAAATAGATTATTAAATCCAAATGATTGGATACAAGATGCTGTAGGTGGAAGAATAGGTTTTATTAGTTTTCCTGGCCCCATAAAAGGTAATTCAAGAGATCTAGGCGACAAAGAGATTTCCTGTTTTGTATCAGGTGCAGTGAATAGTGCACCAATAACGACTGATTTTTATCACATAGTAAGGGTAAGTACCAGGAACTCTGATTATACAGCCAGGCTCTTACTAAGGCGTGATTCAGACAATGAATCTACCTTTTTAGAATGTAGCATGATACCGAAGACTGATTATATTTTCAAAATCAGCGATTTGGTTAAATACTTTAATCAAAATGAAGCAATTTTAATCACTAGAGAACAAGATGAATCAAAATATCTTAGTATAACTGAGAACATAAACCTCTAATTAATAAAAAACCCCTCATTCACAAAACTCCTGGTTTCTTGAGATATTCAAGAAGCCTTCCCTAAAACTCTAATGGCTCTTTTAGAAAGCTTTAAGGGCTTACCTGTTACTTTGTGATTCCAGACTGAGCTCCATAGATCAGAAATCAACAAGGCCATGGGTATGTCTATGTCGGGGTGAAGTAGCTGAAGCTTCTTGTCAGAATTAATCTTATCCAAGACTTTATACTGACGGGTAGAGACAGCCCTAATTTCCACCTCTTGCTCCATAACGGATACTTTAAGCTCTCCTTCTATGTTCACTTTAAACGATGCCACAAGGCCTGCTAAGGAGCCTACAGGAGGTTTTATAATATAGCGCTGACCTTGATAGCTCGCTGTATGATCAGATCCAATTTTGCGATCTTCGATCAAACACAAAATCTCATCTAAATTTAGCCAAGGATCAAGAGGCTCATAAGCTGAATCATCCACTCTTGGCTTTACAATTTTTTTATCATTCCAATACTTAGTTAAAAACTCGCTCTTTAAATACTCATTGGCTTCATCCATAGATGTGATTCCACTAGATCTCAGCTCTGGAATCAATCGATCTTGTATGGTTCTGAAAGATCTCTCAATTCTCCCTTTAGCCTCAGGAGAATTGGCAAATAGCAATTGAATCCCAAGCTTTTCACAAGCTACTTGAAAATGACTAAAATCAGCTCTCTTTGATCCC
>JAGRAA010000542.1 GCA_020435185.1 Bdellovibrionales bacterium
CTAAAGTTGTTGCACGTGGTCTACGAGATGCCGGTTTTGAAGTGATTTACACAGGCCTTCATCAAACTCCTGAGATGGTTGTAAATGCCGCTCTTCAAGAAGATGTAGATATTATAGGACTTTCTATTCTTTCGGGTGCCCATGTGCCACTAGTGACCGCAATTCAAAAACTGCTTAAAGAAAAAGCACTTAATAAGCCTATTTTTGTGGGAGGAATTATCCCAGAAGATGACGCAAAGCTGCTTTTAAGCCAAGGAGTTTCAGCCGTTTTTGGACCAGGGTCATCGATTACCGAGATTAGCCATCGAGTAAAAGAATTAGTGAACCTATAAAAGAGATTTCTATATCCTCTCCAACACTTGTTCAAAATCTTCTTTGTTAAAGGGCTTTGTAATAAAGTCATTCATTCCCACTTCAAAGCACTTTTCTTTCGTTTTCTTAAAAGCGTTGGCTGTCAATGCGATGATAGCCACATCTTTATTTTTACTTCTAATATTTTGTGTTGCCTCGTAACCATCCATAATAGGCATTTGGCAATCCATAAGGATGATATCGTGAACATTTGGATCAAATTTATCTATTGCCTCTACTCCATTCGTAGCCACATCTGCCGTATATCCAAAATGACCAAGCATTGCCAAAGCCAGTTTTTGATTGATTAGGTTGTCCTCTACCAATAGAAAGTGAAGTGGCTTTTTCTGTCCCAATAGATCTGTCTTATGTTCTTCCAATGAAACAGGATGATCTGCTTTTTTTGTATCATTTATACAATTAAAGAGATCCTCTCTCTTTGCCGGCTTAGTTAACAGGTCTAGGTTTTCATAATCTAAAGATTGAGCTAAGTTTATTTTCTCTTCGGGTGTGACTAAAACAACAATATGCGCTTTGTCTTTTGCCAAAGCTACTGCAGTATCCTTATGTCTTTCAAAAGACTTTTGATCTAATATTATATGTTGATCTTTCCTATTCTTACATAATTTTCTAATGTCTAAATTTTTAATGGGCTTACATTTCACCTGCCAATGCCTTAGTCTTCTTATCAAATTTTCTCGAATAGTTTTATTAGAAACTAAAACATAAGCCACATGCTTATTTTTAAAATTTCTATTAGAAAACTCTAGCTTCTCTCCAGAGGGAACATCAAATGGAATAATAAAAGAAAAGGCTGTTCCTATGCCCTCTGAACTTTGAACTCTTATTGTCCCTCCCATAGCCTTAACGAACTCCTGAGAAATCGTTAAACCTAAGCCTGTCCCACCATACTTTCTAGTATCGCTTGTATCTGCCTGCTCAAAGGCGGTAAAAACCGAATTCAATTTTTCTTTCGTAATCCCCACACCCGTGTCTTTAACCTCAAAACCCACTTGATATCTTCCTTTTTGGTCAAAACCTTTTGAGAATACATTTATTGAAACCTCTCCTGTGGGAGTGAATTTGATAGCATTCCCTACAAGGTTAATAAGAATCTGTTTAAGTTTACCTTCATCACCAACAATAAACTTAGGTAGATGTTCATCAATATAAGTTGGAAATTCTAAATGCTTGCTAAAGACTTGATTGGACATCACTTCGATTATACCTTCGACACTTCTTTTAAGATGAAATTTCTGAGAGTCTATTTCTATTTTTCTAGCTTCTATTTTTGAGAACTCTAAAATATCATTAATTAAATCTAAAAGAAGTTTACCTGATTTTGAAATAATAGAGACCTGTTCTCGTTGAATAGGATCCAAATGAGATTGTTCTAAAAGGCTAATAAATCCTATTATTCCATTTAATGGTGTTCTAATTTCATGACTCATATTTGCTAAAAA
>JAGRAA010000543.1 GCA_020435185.1 Bdellovibrionales bacterium
CACTGAGAATCAATGAGGTGGTTTGTGAAATGGTGCAAAAATTTGATGAACAGCTTGCTGGAATAACATTGGTTCATCAAATTGGAAGCCATTCTTATGCAAGGTTTAAGAAAGAGTATGAATCATTTAAACCTAAACATATTCAGTTCAGTTTCTTGGAATTTATCCATGATATGCCGGAGAAATAGCTATGGGCGGATCTTGTGGTTTGTCGAGGTGGAGCTAGCACTATTGCTGAAATTTCAGCGGCCTCAAAGCCGGCTATAATTATTCCATTTCCTTATGCAGCAGATGATCATCAAAAGAAAAATGCTGAGCAGTTGTCCAACCGGCATGCGGCAGTACTCATCGAGCAAAAAGATTTAACGGCAGAGTCACTGTTGAAAAAAATATTAGACCTCAAGGCTCATCGAAATCAATTGAGTCAAATGTCTGAATCCGTAAAGAGTTTTTATACTCCTCGTGCGGCTGAAGAAATTGTTGAAATATTGCTATCCAACGCCAAACTTTTTAGGTAAACCCCGATTATGACTATAGCGAATTCAAATGTTCATTTTATTGGAATAGGTGGGATCGGAATGTGTGGGTTGGCCGAGCTTCTTCATAAAATGGGAGCCCAAGTCACAGGAAGCGACTTATCTAAGAACGGCCAAACTGAGAATCTTGAAAAACTAGGCATTTCTGTTTTTTACGGCCATGACAAAAAAAATATTCATTCTCAAGTTGATGTCGTTGTCTATTCTAGTGCGGTTAAATCAGATAATATTGAATTTCAAATGGCTAAAGAGCTTAAGATACCCATGATCCCTCGGGCTGAGGCATTGGCTGAGATTATGTTGTTAAAAAAAGGAATAGCGGTTGCTGGGACCCATGGAAAGACCACGACCACAAGTTTGGTGTCTTCTATTTTTTTGGAAGCAGAATTAGCTCCTACTATTTTTGTTGGTGGTGTTGTTGATAAAATTAAATCTACGGCTCAGCTTGGTGACGGAGAATGGCTAATTGCAGAAGCGGATGAAAGTGATGGTAGTTTTCATAGGTTGTCACCTTATTTAAGTGTGATAACTAATATTGATAGTGATCATTTGGATTTTTATGGATCCTTTGAGGCCGTTCAAAAATCTTTTTATGATTTTGCATTAAGAGTTCCGTTTTATGGAAAAGTTATAGTTTACGGGGATGATCCAAAAAATCGCACGCTGTTTAGAGACTTTCCGAAAAAAATTCTATTTTATGGTTTTGATAAAGAAAACGATTATAGGTTGGAGCGAGGCAATGGACATTTTAAAGTGTACATTGAAAATCAAGAGGTTCTCACCTTTTTTCCGACAATGCCGGGAGATCATAATGCCTTAAATTGTTTGGCAGCGCTGTCTGTTTCTCATAGTGCCGGAATTGATTTGCAAGTGTGTAAATCAGGCATAGAAGGGTTTAGTGGCGTGGCGAGAAGATCGCAGTATAAAGGAAAGTTTAATGAAATTGAAATATATGATGATTACGGTCATCATCCTACAGAAATTGAAGCCGTTTTAAAGGCATTTAAAGAGAAGGTTCACGAGGGGCGCCTTGTGGCTTTGTTTGAACCACATCGGTATAGTAGAACTAAGGATTGTTGGCAGGGTTTTGTTAAAGCTTTTGAAAATGTGGATGAGTTATTTGTGATAGACATTTATCCTGCTGGAGAAAACCCTATTTCAGGGATCGAATCCAGCCGTCTTGCCCAAGAAATCGATCAAAAGAATGTGACTTATATTCCGTTCAGTACTTCTCAGATTAGTTCTGCAGAAGAAGTCTTGGAGAAGTCTCCAGAGATATTAGCTCAAATCAGTAAATGCTTACAGCCTGGCGATTGTTTTATAACAATGGGCGCGGGGAAGGTTTATCGGATTGGCGAAGCACTTGTAAATAGCCAAAAATAAGGATTCAAATAAAATGGATATTCAGCAAAACGTCAGCCTTTCAGAATGGACTTCTTGGAAAGTCGGAGGTCCAGCTAGATTTTTTTGTCAGCCCTCTCATTTAGAGGAGTTTCAGCAGGCCTTTGAGTGGGCTCAATCGCAAAATTTGCAGAAATATTTCTTAGGAGAAGGGTCAAACGTTTTAGTGAGTGATCATGGGGTAAATGGTCTAGTTGTACAATTGGGAAATTTTAAAAAAATTGAGAGTCATTTAGAGGATGAACGTTTAAAGGTTGTGTGCGAGGCGGGAGCCCCTAAATTTGAGGCGATGAGGGTGTTTTTAAAGCATAGGTTAGCGCCAGCTTTGTTCTTATCGGGTTTGCCAGGAAATATTGCTGGTGGTGTTTATATGAATGCTGGGGTCAGTGAGCATAGAATTCCCAGAGAGTTTTGTGAGATAGTGGATTGGATAGAAGTTCTTCGTCCGACGGGTGACGTAGAACGAGTAGAAAGTAAAAGTATTCAATGGAGTTATCGAAAAAGTTTGGGTTGGCAGCCAGGTATGATTTATCGAGTGGGTCTGAGCTGGGAAAATAAACCGATGGATGATATGCCTAAGTTGGTTAGAGAAGCTAATAAAATGAGACTTTCCAAGCAACCGCTTACTCAGCCCAGCTGTGGATCGGTATTTAGAAATCCAGAGGGTGATTCCTCTGGGCGCCTAATAGAATCTTGTGGGCTAAAAGGATATACAGTGGGAGGAGCCCAGGTTTCTGAGAAGCATGCGAATTTTATCGTTAACAAGGGTCACGCGACAGCAAAGGACATTGAGTCGATCATTGGGTATGTCAAGAAGACAGTTAAAGAACAAACGGGCTTTGAACTACACGAAGAAGTCATCCGAATGGGCTAAAAGGTAAAAAAGGTACGGACACACTTTGG
>JAGRAA010000544.1 GCA_020435185.1 Bdellovibrionales bacterium
GATGGATTTAGACAAGAAGCAAATGACGAGCTTATAAAATTGGCCGAAAAATTAAAAGGAATAGCTTTAAAAAAGAAAAAATCAGTTTATTTCAGAGCACTTCCTCCTAAGGATAGAAAAATAATTCATCAGTACTTAGCTGAAGATGGACGTGTTAAAAGTCAATCTGTTGGCGATGGACTTTATAAAAAAATCAAAATTTTTCCTAAAAAAGGAAATGACGAAAGATCTCAGGCTACCTCATGAGTTATCTTGACCGGGATGAAGATACCATCTGTGCGATGGCCACCGCTACAGGCTTAGCGGGAATCTCGGTTATTAGAATTTGCGGACCATACTGCGAAAGTATTGTTCGCAAATGCTGTAGTTTTTTACCAGATCAATTAGAATCTCATAGGGTTTATTATGGGTGGTTCAAATCTCACCTAGAAAAAGAAGATATCGATGAAGTGTTAGTCACTTACTTTACTGAAGGTAGATCTTTTACTGGAGACCACACCTTTGAAATTAGTTGTCATGGCAGTCCTTACATTACTTCACGTATTATTCAAGAACTTGTTCAATCAGGAGGTAGGATAGCTGAAAAAGGCGAATTTACTTATCGAGCTTTTTCTAACGGAAGAATAGATCTTTCTCAGGCTGAAAGCGTATTGTCCTTGATAGAAAGTCATTCAAAGAAATCCAGCCAGTTGGCTTTAAGACAATTAAAAGGTGAGCTTTCGTATAAGTTTGAAGACATAGAAAATAGATTGTTAAATTTAGCTGCACATCTTGAAGTGAATATAGATTATTCAGAAGAAGAAATTCTTCAGGTCGGCAAAGACAAAATCGCTCCTCCTCTTGAAGAAATTAAGAAAAGAGTAGAAGGTTTGTTACAGACGTTTAACTCTGGAAGAATCATTAAAGAAGGATTTTTTGTAGCGCTAGTCGGGGCCCCAAATGTTGGAAAATCTAGTTTGTTAAATATGTTTGTTGAAAAAGACAAAGCCATTGTAACAGAAATAGAGGGAACAACTCGAGATGTGATAGAAGAAAAGGTAATGATTGATGGAGTTTCTATTACCTTTTTCGATACTGCTGGATTGAGAATAACTGAAGATAAAGTAGAAAAGATCGGTATCGAAAAAACCGTCCGAACGATAGAAGAAGCCGATTTAGTTTGCTGGGTTTGCGATGCTTGGAACTTAAAAGCAAAAGAAGAACTAAGTGAATTTGTTTCTAGTCATTTAAAAGCACAAAATAGATCAAAACTGGTGGTTATTAGGAATAAAATTGATTTAAATGAAACCTCTTCTGATGATGGTTTTGATCAAGGGATAGCTTCTCACATTTTTAAGACGAGTGCGAAATTAAATACAGGAAAGATAGAGTTTTTTGACTTTCTTAAAGACTTGGTATCTTTTGAGTTTTCAGAAAACTCAGCTCAATTAAGTCATTTAAGACAATTTGAATTATTGAGTAAAATTTATAATAGCCTTGATAGTACTTTAAATAGTCTGCATAAAGAATTAAGCCCAGAATTAATCATCTTTGAGCTGCAAGAATCGATAGTGGCTATACACGAAATATTAGGAAAAGAGTTTGACGATCAAGTGATGGATCGAGTGTTTAAACAATTTTGTTTGGGTAAATAAATGGCAACATTAAATTATGATATTATAGTTGTTGGTGCGGGACATGCTGGTATAGAGGCTAGCTTAGCTTCGGCACGAATGGGGAATAAGACATTACTGGTAACCTTAGAAATCGATAAATCAGGGGCCATGAGTTGTAACCCGAGCATCGGTGGACTTGGAAAAGGCCATATCGTTAAAGAAGTCGACGTATTGGGCGGAGAAATGGCTTTGGCCGCGGATGCTACATGTATTCAATTTAAAAGATTAAACGCTAAAAAAGGTCCAGCGGTAAGAGGTTCAAGAGCTCAATGTGACAAATTTCTTTATTCTAAATACATGACAAAGCGTTTAGGTAGTCATCTTAATTTAGATGTTTTATCTGGTGAAGTTTCAAGATTAGTTATTGAAAATCAAAAATGCTGTGGTGTTGTTTTGTTAGATGGTTCATCAATTCGCTCTAAGGCTGTAGTTATAACCACCGGAACCTTTATGCGGGCGACGCTGCATTTTGGATTGAAAAAGATCGAGGGTGGAAGGATTGGAGATAAAGCCACTTACGGAATCTCTGAACAGTTAATTGAAAATGGGTTCGATATTAAAAGGTTAAAAACAGGAACGCCTCCTCGTTTAGATAGAAAAAGTATAAATTGGGATTTGTTAGAGCCGTCTTCTGGCGATAAAGAGTTTATACCGTTTAGTTATAAAAATATAAATAAAGAACTAAGCCTTCCTCAGATTCAATGTTATTTAAGCTATACAAACGAAAAAACTCACGAAATTATAAATTCTAATTTGCATTTATCGCCTATGTTCTCAGGAATTATAACTGGTATTGGGCCTAGATATTGTCCGAGTATTGAGGATAAAATCACAAGGTTTAGT
>JAGRAA010000017.1 GCA_020435185.1 Bdellovibrionales bacterium
ACATTTAAGAGGTCTGGTGTCGTTACTATCTTAGGAAGCTTTTTCATTTGTAGGCCAAACTTTGGACTTGGCTTAAATCCAACAAGTCTGCTGGTTAAAAGAATCTTTTCATTGTTGTCAAAATTGACCTGTAAGAAAGTTTTACCTTCACTATCTTTTCTAACCAAAACCTTTTCTATTTTGAATTCATTAATCACTATCTTATTGGAATCCTCAGTCTGATGAATCGTGATCTGGCCGTCTGGCATGACCTCTTCAATACTAAGGCCTTCGGAGGCGTTTACAAATTCTACTATAAGTTCTTTATGGCTAAAATTATCTGTCATAAAACTCTTCTAAACTTGTCTATACTTTCTGTTACTAATTCATTTCTTTTACTACTTCATTTAACACTCACTTCTTCGTGAAAGTTCTTTAAAGACTTAATGTTTTCAAGCATTTTTGGTTTATTGTCCTGCTTTAAATTGAGATTTAAGGCTAATTTGATTCAACTTAATACAACAATGCCTGTTGCTCTTGCCGTATTTTTTATTTATATCTAAACTTTATACTTACAAAACGGAGGAATAGTGATCATTGCTCGATGGCAAGCACCTAGGGTCCCAGACAAGGACCAGATACTGAATATGTTTAAAGCCGAAGGATATGAGCCATTTATAGAGGAACTTCCTGGAAAAACCGTCATTAACGATCATAGACACCCCTTTGATGAAGTGAGAATGATTTCTTCAGGCCAATTAATTTTAAATATCGCAGGAAATAAACTCCTACTCAGAGCTGGCGACAAAGTTATTATTCCTTCCAATACGAAACACTCAAAAAGTGTAGAAACAGATCAAGAGTGCATATGTATATGCGCTCATAAAATGTAGGAGTGTTTTCATGTTTCCTCAAAATACTAAAATACTAATAGTAGAAGATTTAAAAACTATTCGAACCCTTTTAATGGATTTTCTTGGACAGCTTGGCTACGTGAACTTACATGAAGCTGAAAAAGGAGATGATGGCCTGATACTTTTGAAAGAAGCTGAAGAAAACGGCAAACCTTTTGAGCTCATTTTTTGCGACTGGAATATGCCCAAGTTTTCAGGGATAGACTTATTAAAAGCAAAAAATGCCGATCCAGCTTTGAAGAAGATCCCCTTCTTAATGGTCACGGTAGAAAATGAGCGAGACTATATTATGAAAGCCGTGGCATTGGGAGTAGACGACTATATATTAAAACCCTTTACAGTTAAAACTATAGAAGCAAAACTACAAAGCGTTTGGCTAAGAGCTCATGTTCGCTGATGGATTTATTTAATTTCAATCGCAGCCCGGAAACTTTCGTTGAAACTCCGCTTGCCGAGAAGTTTCGCCCCAAAGATTTACAGTCCTTTAAAGGTTTGAATAGTAGTATAAACTACCTCTTTAAAACACCGATTCTTCCTAATATTATATTATGGGGACCCCCTGGGGTTGGAAAAACAAGCCTTGCACTTTTGATTTCTCAAAATAAACCAAACCATCAGTTTATAAATTTAAACGCTATTGATACGGGTGCAAAAAAAATAAAAGAAATCGGCGAGGCCGCTCAACGAAGAAAAATTGAGCTCAATCAGTCTTCTATAGTATTTATTGATGAAATACATCGTCTCAATAAAGCTCAACAGGACGTTTTACTTCCTTTTACGGAAAAAGGTGTCTTCAGCCTTATTGGTGCCACCACAGAAAACCCCAGCTTCGAGCTGAACAAAGCTTTGTTGAGCCGCTGTCAACTGATCGTCTTAAATAAACTAAGCTCTACCCATCTCATAGAAATAATCAATGACGTCTTTGAAAAGTCAGAGCTTGCTATCGAAAATATCCTTTTAACGGAAACCATCTCATTCATCGCAGAATCTTCAAATGGTGACGCCCGACGTGCTATTAATATTATTGATGCGATAATAAACAAATTTCGTAGCTCGACCACTAACTCTGGCAGCAGGTCGGAATTTCCGGTAAGCACAAAATCGCTCACCGAACTCATTCCTACATTAAGCTTGAGACCTTATGATAAAAGTTCCGATGAGCATTATGATACCATTTCAGCTTTTATTAAGTCTATTCGAGGAAGCGATCCCGATGCAGGACTTTACTACCTGTCTAGAATGATTCAAAACGGTGAAGATCCTATTTTTGTAGCCCGACGCTTAGTTATTTTAGCCTCTGAGGATATAGGCAATGCTGACCCGAGGGCTCTTCAGATAGCGGTTGCAGGCATGCAAGCCGTTCAACTAGTGGGCCTCCCAGAAGCTGAAATTAATCTTGCTCAAGTTGTTACTTATCTCGCCACCGCTCCTAAATCTAACAAAAGCTACCAAGGTCTTTTAAAGGCAAGAAAGGTCAATAAAGAGTTTGGCTCCCTAGAAATCCCCAGCTACTTAAAATCTTCTTTGGACACCTTTCCTCAGCTCAAAAATAAGGATGGCTCTTACAAATACGCTCATGATTATCCAACCCACTATGCCTCAGGAGTACATTTTTTACCCAAAAAGCTAAAAGATCTTAAAATCTATGAACCTTCACAAATGGGATACGAAAAGAAAATTACTGAATTCATCCAGTGGCTCAAAAAAGGATTTAAATAAAAGTTCCAGCTGCTCTAGAGGATCGATAAATCATAAAAGGATATAAACTATCTCAAATAAAGAGGCCGTTGCCAAATCTACTGCGACGACGAAATAACACAGTAAAAGAGGCTTCGCAAAAGTGCTAGATTTGGAGATAATTTTATTTAAATCGAATGAGGAGTATATGAAATACTTTGAGTGAGATTTAAGGAAAATTAGATTCAAAGAT
>JAGRAA010000545.1 GCA_020435185.1 Bdellovibrionales bacterium
TGTATTGCATTCTCTTTTCGCTGATGATTATATCGACCATGGAAGAAAGCATAAAAGTTTCTTTAGTTCTTATTGGGTCAGCGACTATTCTTTGCTCATCATGATTGTTCTCTAAAGTTTGTTTTTTTGAGAGAAGGTCATTGGCTATATCATTAATTCGAAGTATAGATTTTTTCATTAAATCATTGGATTCGTTTATTTTTAAATTATTTTCAATAAGTTGAGAGGCTATTTTTAGAGCCGATAAAGGGGAGCGAATATCATGAGCCACCTGTTGAGCCATCTCCACTAAGGCGGCTTTCTTTGATTTATCTTCAATAATATCTCTAAAGCTATTTAAACTTATACTAAATTGGTCTGTTGTTTTCTGAATTTGTTTAATTTCTTGAAAAGCAGACTCAGAAAAGTCTGATAAAATTGGCATTAAACCGTGTTTTAGTCTTTCTGATTGATTGACTAAATGATCGGTCATTCTATGTAACGGATAAATAAGTTTTCTACTAAGAGAGATGTAAAGAATTATTCCCATTAAAATAAGAGAAACTATGCCAGTAAGGAGTAGAGTGGTAGTTAGATTTTCGGCCATAGAAACCATTGAGTTATCCGCAAGAACAATTTGAAAATATAATCCAGGGAATTGACTTAAAAAATAAGGAAACAAGTTACCATTTTTTGATTCGAAGTTTATTTTGCTAGAAGTCATATCCATTATCTGTGACAAGCTGTCATCGAGTAGAGGAGTAGTTAGCTGAAGATCTGCAACGGGTCTGTTGAAATGATACAAAGTAGAAAAGTGAACAATAGAGATTTTATTGCCATGATTTTCCCAGGTGATCTTTTTATTTGAACTGTTTAATGGCTTCACCGCAACGTTTATGCTAGGGTTATTCTTTCTTAACTTATTGATTTCTTCAGAGAGAATATGTGAATCTTTAATCTCTTCTGTAAGCAAAAAAGAAGAAGCTAATTCACCGTTTCTTTGAATGAGATTTGCGGATTCTTTAAGTAAGTTTTCTTTTGCATGAATGTTTGCTTCTACAAGATGGGCGATGAAGTTTTTTCTGTCTTTAACTAGTTTTTTTGAGAAATCAACCCATTGATGTCTAGTTATTATTGAAAACAGTAGGGTGAGTGTGATGACAACGGCAGCTACAGAAAGAAATATAAATCGTCTTAATCTCATTGGAGTCTGGCTCCATATAAGTTATGAATAATTTCAGAGCTATAAAAATCTTCGGCAGAAATTTTTGATGAAGATGGGATAATTTGATATTTTTTTGCAAAATCGATGGAAGCCGTAAGCCGAACTTGGCTGACGAGCCCTAGATAATCTATACCCACGCCTTCGAGTAAAAATTGTTTAGATAAAATAAGTTTAGAAATTTGATGTTTAAGCGTAAGTGGATAACTGCCATTTATATATTTGTCTTTAGGATAATAATTCAAGGTAATATAAGTGGCTATTTCTTTAGGGTGACTAAAAGCAATGGCCCAACCTTTGTTGGTCGCCATTAAAAACTTCTTTAAGAGCTCTTTATTGTTTGCGATATACTCCTCTGAGGCAGCATACATATTGCCATACAAAGAAAATCCGTTTTGATACAAAGAGAAGGCCTTTACGGGAAAGTGTAAAAGAGAAAACTTAACAGGCCAATTTGTTTGCCAGGCTATAAGAGCATCTATTTTTTTAGATTTAAAAAGTTGAATAAGCTCATGAGTATC
>JAGRAA010000546.1 GCA_020435185.1 Bdellovibrionales bacterium
TCACCCACGTTATCGCCCACATTATCAGCAATAACACCAGGGTTTCGGGGGTCATCTTCAGGTATGCCTTCGATCACTTTACCGGCAATGTCGGCTCCCACATCGGCGGCTTTTGTATAAATACCACCACCCACTCTGGCAAATAGAGCGATAGAAGAAGCGCCAACAGCAAAGGCGTGAAGAATTGTTGCCAGTTCAGGACTGTCTTTAAAATACATATAAAGAACACCTAAACCTCCAAGGCCTAATCCTGCTACAGCTAAACCCATCACTGAGCCGCCATCTAGGGCAACTAGTAAAGCTTTAGCTCGTGAGCCAGAAGAGGCGGCTTGAGCTGTTCTTACGTTTGCGTGAGTGGCGGCTTTCATTCCAAAAAATCCAGCCAATAAACTTAAAACTGCACCGATAACAAACCATAAGGCTCCGGTTGTTCCCATACTCATGCCCAAAGCAGCGCCAACAATGACGATGTAAACAGCTAACACTTTGTATTCTCTAAACAAAAAGGCCATAGCGCCTTCGCGGACGTAGCCCGCAATGGAGTTCATTAAATCATTACCTGCTTCTTGCAGTTTGACTCTAAAATAAAAAGCTACCGCGAACACAATACCTACGCCGCCAACAAGTGCAGGAGCTAATAACATGGATGAACTCATTTTTACCTCTATGAATCTATTGTTCGTTTAAATAGTTAATGTTGTTATTAAATTTAATAATTTTTTCTCTTAAAAAATGTATTTATACTAATTTGAAATTGCATCAATAGTAATTATAACGCCGTTTCGTGGTTTAAAAGAGAAGGGATACAGACAAGGATACATCTAGTCAATATTTTAGTAATATTTATATCATCGATGTAAACAGTTGGAGTTGAGTGTAAAAGTTGATGAAATTGAGTCGAGCGTTCTGCTTTCTCTAGGGGCACATTTTATAGGCACAAATTTGCAAAAAGCTTGATCTAAAATAACGTCAATGTGGCTACGTGCTACACATTATGTAAAAAATTCTCATTTCTTGGGTAAAAGGTGTTGTTTTAAGGAGCGGATATTAGTTTGCTTTTTTGTACGGAAAGGCAACCGTAGTGCTTCTAATAAAAATAGAGGATTTGTGCCCTTCAAACAAACGAGCAAAAAGGGGGAATAAGCAGAAAGTAAAAAAGAGAACGGATAAGAAAGGAATCCTCATGTTTTATAATCCTTCGCTCACATACAAATAACATCCCCAGTTTTTTGAATGAGAATCTCCTTCAGGTTTACAAAAATAATGGCTTCCCGATAGATCGTTCTCCCCAAAAAGGTTGCCAAAGTGTTGATGGTCTTCAGTTGAATTAGGGTCAATGGTCGCTAAGCGGTCATGAATTTCTTTTAAGGTATTTCTTAAAGACAGACTTTTTTTAATCGTAAAGGACGCCCCGTCAGGTCCTGATAATCGAAAGGTCATTGAGCAGCCGTCCCCATTGTTATCGGGTTGATGTGGAGGACACCAAAGGGAGATCTTTCTTGTTGAGTCAATGCTAAAAAAAGCTGGATACTCCTGAGCTTCTGCAGGTCTCTGGGACGCATCGGTTAAAAGTCTATCGAGGGTCTCTATCATAGAAGGTGTAAAGGAGTACTCTTTTGAGATGGTGACTTCGGCAAAGCTCAATGTGGACTGAATAAGTATAAAAATCGTGGTTAGCATGACTTTCATGTGTTCCCCCTTAGATTAATGCTTCTGCACCGACTCTATAGTGGGAGAATGTCTTTTGCTAGAAAAATTTAAATAATTTTGATTGATTGAGACAAGGGCTATGTATTTTTGAGTATTTAGAAATCTGATATAGATCACCTTCAAGGAGCACATTAGTAAACGAGTGGTGTGTCATAGCAAATGTTTAATATTAAAAATTCTTAATATCTATCCTATAACAGAATAGTAATGACTTTACGGAATAACATCACATCGGGAGAAGTTTCATGAACAAAATCTTATTATTACTTGCGATTAGTTTTTTAACCATAAATGCTCAAGCCAAAGATGAGTTAAACCCTTATGGAAGGCTACTTATGGGAGGAGGAATTGAGGCCGAGGTTGCTTTTTTTAAGAGTCCGAATAAAGAAGGTTTACATGATGCGCTGATAAAGTTTTATGGGTTAGAGGCCTTTGATATGGGTATTGATAAAAAGGTTTTGAAATATCGTGCAATAAAATCAGGGAGAGGGATTGCTTATGTTCACGGAGAGGTGACCCGATTGTTTTTAACTGATGCTGCTACGTCTGACAATTGGTATGAGGCCTACTTAGGAAAAAAAATAAAGTTAGGAGTAAACTATGAGTCTTCAAAAAGCGTTCAGCCTCAGCATCTATTGACCGAGTTTCAAAAGACTAAAAAGTAGAATTTTATCACCTTTCGCAAGAATCGGGTCGATTTACCAATAAAAAGCCCTTATTCTGCGAGTATGAGAAAAGTTATTGAAATGTTGAGAGAGTGATGGCGAAAGTGGCCAATAAATTGATTGGAAAAGATCATATCAATTATGAGAGAATTGAAAAAGCGATCATTTTTATAAATGAAAACTTTCAGCGTCAGCCGTCACTGGCCGAGGTAGCTGCCGCGGTTCATTTGAGCCCTGCTCACTTTCAGCGTCTTTTTTCTTGGTGGGCGGGAGTGAGTCCGAAAAAGTTTATACAATATTTGAGTTTAGATTATGCTAAGGAGCGACTAAAAAATGGTGAGTCTTCATTGCTGGACACGGCCTATGAGACAGGTTTATCGGGTACCGGACGATTGCATGATTTGTTCATAAATATTGAGGGGATGACCCCGGGAGAATATAAAAGCGGAGGAGAGGGGTTGTCTATAAGCTACTCTTTTGCGTCGAGTCCTTTTGGTCAGTTAATTGTGGGATCGACTTCTAAAGGGATTTGCCATTTGTTTTTTGAAAATGACAATGAGAGAGCTTTGAAAGTTTTAGGGGAAAGGTTTCCTAATGCTGTTTTGCGAAAAGAGATTGATGAGAATCAAAAAAATGCCTTAAGAATCTTTCGAGAAGATTGGCAAAATTTAGATCAGATAAAACTCCATTTAGCGGGAACTCCCTTTCAGATAAAAGTATGGGAAAGTCTTTTAAGGATCCCTTTGGGCGAAGTAAAAACCTATGGTGGGATAGCAAGAGAAATCGGAAATCCAAAATCTTCACGGGCTGTGGGCACGGCTATAGGGAGCAACCCGGTTGCTTTTTTAATCCCCTGTCATAGAGTCATCCAGAGCAGCGGAAAATTAGGTGGCTATATGTGGGGAGTCCCCAGAAAGTCGGCTATACTGGGTTGGGAAGCAGCTAAGGTAGATAAAGAAGATAGATAAAGAAAATAGATAAAGGAAAGTGAGTTTATTTCTTTTCGAAGGCGACCGTTAATTCTGGCCCTTCACCATAAACTTCGTTATTGTACCCACCCCAAGTATTTGTGATGGTAAACCCTTTAGCTTCGATCAGCTGTGTGAATTGGTCAGGATACCAGTATCTCATGCAAATCGGGTTAGTATGAAAATCTACGAGTTCATTGTTTCGGTAGCGCCGGTAGATCATTTTCGGGTGGAGAACTTGGTTTTTGGCATCAAGATGATCTCTTGTGTCCCAAACTTTAAGCGTATCTCCGTTACTAAGGATAGTTTCTCCACAAAAGGTCTCTTCGTTTTTAATCCATTTTTCTGCCATTTCGTCTTTTGAGTATAATGGATTGAATACATTGAGAATTGCTGTCCCTGTATTTTTAAGATGATCATGAATCACATTAAAAATACCATCAATCAGTTCTTGTTGTTCTAGGCATTGAAGAACGCGAAAGGGGGCGATCACTAAATCAAACTTTTTATTTAAGTTCATAGAAGTGATATCTTCGAGTAGAAATGAAATATTCTTTTCTTGGCATTTAGCTTGAGCTCGGTTGTGCATGGGTTCTGAAATTTCTACCCCAGTGAGATGTTTTGATTTTTTTGCAAGAGGAAGAGACACTCGTCCGGTTCCGCAGCCAAGCTCTAAAACATCTGAATCAACACTAGTGAATTGAGAATAAAGCTTAACGTCATCGAGTGGCCACTCAAAGGCATCATAGTATTCGGCATTATATTGTCTAGACTCTGGCATATCTTCCCCCAAAATTTAGTGGGATGTTTATATCAGGGGGGAGTTTTTATCAATGATTTTAAGGCAAGACAATAATTTATGAAAAAAATAGTTTTGGTTACATCGTACTTGTCCCTCGGAAGAGACCTTATGGATGGTCTCGTCATTTTTTGTTCGAGCAGGGTCCTATTTTTGCAATTAGCCTCAAATGAAATATTAAACTGACTTCTATACTACTCAAATGAGTTAGGAGTATGAAATGCGTACTACCATAGCCAATTTTTGCGCGTTAGTGCCACTTTTGGGCTTGTTTTCGGCGACGGCAAGGGCAGAGGTGAAATCCAATCTCTCTCTAGCTTCGCAGTGCCAAGTCGTGGTGAATCACCATTTAAAGCAGTTGAATCTCGGTCCCATTGAAAGCCTTTCGGCAGAGGCTGTTTCGAGCAAGACAATAAACGTTCAAGAGCTGGAAAGACTCAATGATATTCGCATAGAACTTCGTGAAATCGAAGTAGCAATTTTACGAGCTACTGAATCTATGCAGGTATTGCAAAAAAAATATAAAAAAGAGATCGACCGGTCAGATGAGTTGAATTTGCAAATGTATCAGCTTGAGGATAGGTCTAGGCTAAAAAGCGGCTTTTTGGATGAACTCAATGGGATTGAAAGTGATATAAGAGTAGCAGAAGACATCATAAGGGTTTTGCAGGTGCCTGAATTGTCTAGCACTGAGTTTGTGCCGGGCTTTCAGGAAATTCAAACTCGCCTTCGTGCAAAATCCATAGCTCTCAAAAAACGCAATGATCCAGACATCATTCAGTTTTATGCATGGAAAGCCGAATTAGATAGTATTTCGGCACGGATTAACATTGAAGACTTGAATTGGCGTGGTATTCGGTTGCGCCAAAAGCGGCAGGAACTCGAAAATGAAGCAGACGAACTTCAAAGAAAGATTTTTGACCAAACTGGCCAGAAGAGGAGCGCCATAATCACAATTTCGGGGCTAGACGATCAAGCACTTGCGACAAACGCAGAAAAAATCTCAACAGCGATAGCCAAAGAAATTGCTCCCATAGACGAGTCACTTAGAATGCGCTATGAGGCATTTAAGAAATGGCCGGACCTGTCTCCTCGTGATAAGGAACTCAATGTGCTTGCAGGTGAGATCAGAGAAAAAATTGGAAAAAAACTAGAGGTGGATCGCTTCTATCTCTCTGACTCCCTGGCCGAAGCCAAGGACCAACTGCGATTGATTCGTGAGAAGCGCTCCTTCGTACAACTTACTAT
>JAGRAA010000547.1 GCA_020435185.1 Bdellovibrionales bacterium
GGACACCAAAGTATGTCCGTACCTTCGCCTTGCTTCTCATGCCTAACTTTATAACAATAATAACGATCAGATGCTTTTAGGCATGAACAGCTTTAAGGGGGAGATATGAAAGCTGCATTATTTTTTGTTTTCGTTTTTTCAAGTTTTAATCTTTGGGCTAATGAAGTTAGCTTATCACCACAGTGGGACAATTCTGGAGCAGTGATCAAAGATCCAGGTTTAAATTATTTGTTCTCAACGCCTGATGATGAGCCTAATAATTATTGCGATATTTTATTTCCTGGGCAGAGAGACATGTTAAATAGATATTGTATAGATCCAGGATGGTATGCGGTTATGTATGATGGTGTATTGATGAATGCACGTTGTTACCCAAGTTATGAGAGCGCATTAGAGGTTATGGCGGATTCTCAGGTTTGTGAAATGGCTCCACCGGCGAGTGTCAATCAATGCGAAATCATGAACGCTGGAGATAGAGACATCGTGAATAGAGGATGCGCTAATCTCAATAAATATGCTGTATCGTATGATGGTTATGTGCTAGATGGGATTTGCTTTGATACAATCGATCAAGCCATTAGAAAAGCCAGAAACACCAAGTCGTGTTTGTATGTTCCTCCCATTGAGAACGGTCGTTGTACTATTCTTAATCCCACCGAAGTGGATCGAAGAGGTTCTCGATGTGTAAATACGAATCATTATAACTATGTTAGAGACGGTTATATTATGCGAAACCAGTGTTTTACGACATTAGATCAAGCCGTAGAAAATATGGATAATAGCCGAGCCTGCCAATAACATTTATTGGACACTAAATTGCATTAAATAGACCGTAATGGTCTATAAAGTCTTTAAAGTATTATTCATATTCTCCTTATTGGTTCTCAGCCTTGTTTTATCAAGGTGGAGCAATGATGAACTATGTTTAAATTCTAGACTAGTTGGTAATATTTATATTTATGATACCAAAACCCAAAAGATACCAGCCTGTGAACCAGGGTACTATTTAAGCTTCTCTGAGGGCCCTAAATGGCCCAGTGGAGTGAAGGACCTTGTTGAAAGCTTACAAGATGTATTGGTTCTCTCAGGGCATGGATTTTCAGGTTTTGAAAAGGTCAGTCTGTGGATCGATTATTCCAAGAAAAATACGTATGAAGTTTTTCCTAACATCTTACAGATTTCCTCTAATCTGCTTAAACCCGAAATTTTAAAAAAAGCATTTCTTAAAATTTGGATCTTACAGCAAAAACAACAAGGACGATTGAGTCTATATGGATTAAACTTGAGGGCAGAAGCGTTAGCCAAGATTATTTATAACCCGTCAGAGAATATCAATATCTATCAGTCTATTCAAGATTATCAAAGTATATGTTCCTTAAGAAATAAATTTCCTGAAATGAACTCGCTTTGTGATACTTCGAAAAGGAGTATGGACGGAGAAGAAAATGGAAGTCTCCTTTATAAGGATACTCGTTTTCGACAATGGGCATTTATTGACATTTATGCAGAATATTTAAAATATGCCTTTCTGAAATTATCTCCATTTAAACAGCAACAATTTTTAAGCCGATTGGCCATCGGTGTGAAAAATGATTTTCCGTCTCTGGCTTTTGAACAAGAAAGGGCTCAGAGAAGTTCTGATGTGGTTAACGAGATTTATCTGAATTTAGAATTGTTGAATAAATATTTTTCGATAACTAGTCATGCTGTAACTGAAGAGTTTTTAAAAAACATAAGAAACAAAACTAAAGCGGCTGTTGTAATGAATTGCGGAACTCCTAATTTTAAAAAAATATCTACCTTGGATGCCAGAAAGTTGCTAGTGATCAACGATTGTAATGGGAAGATGGAATTGTCTTGGAAGCCGTTATTAGACAACGATGTGAAGGCCTTTATCCAACAAAACCCCTTAATGAAATATTATTTGGTTCATAATCCGTCTTTAAGAATAGCTTTAAAAAATTCTAATGTTAAAAATTTAACTGATCTT
>JAGRAA010000548.1 GCA_020435185.1 Bdellovibrionales bacterium
AAAATATTTTATTTATTTTTTTTGCAATGAGTTTAAGCTCTTCTTATGAGCCGGCTGCATTTGCTGCCAATAGCAAAACAATTGGAGATATCTTAAAATCAATTGAAAAAAAGTCGAAAACTAAAAAAAATAAAAAAGACATAAATATTAAGAAACAAAGTACGAATGTCTATGTGCCTCGATCGAAAGAAGGGCCAGCAGAGACTTCCGAAAGAAAGAATTTAAAATCTATAAAGCCTCCATCGGCTAAAAAGTTTATGGCCGGGCAGAATCAAGAAGAGCTGGAGTTAAACAAGTATACGGATGAAGAAATTCGTCAACTCTATCAATTGGCCCAGCAATATAAAAGAAGTAAAAGACGAGGAGAGATTTGGCTTCGATTGGCCGAAGCTTATGTAGACAAAGCAAAAATTATTGAAGGCCAATTACAACAGGCTTTTGATGATAAATTGGATTCTTATAGACAGGGAAAAACTAAGGTTAAGCCTCGATTAGATTTATCTCCAGTTAAAGACTTAAATAAGAAAGCGATTCAACTCTATGAGTGGTTTCTTAAAGATTTTCCAAAAGATAAAAAGGTTGATCAAGCTTTATTCTTTTTAGGATATAATTATTTTGAACTTTCTGAATTTAACAAAGGCCTATTTTATTACAATAAATTAACGAGTAATTTCCCTAAAAGTAGTTATATACCAGAAACTTATTTTTCAATTGGAGAATTTCATTTTGAAAATGAAAGATGGAAAGAGGCATTGCCAAATTATCTTAAAGTTTCAAAAATTCGATCTTCAAGATTATTCTCGTTTTCTCTCTATAAGTTAGCTTGGTGTGAATATAAATTTGGAGATATTCAAACGGCGATGAATTATTTAGAGAGGGTTATCAAAGAGAGTACGGCTCCACAAAGAACTAAAGATGGCCAACGAAGTAGAATACGACTGGCAGATGAAGCAATGAGAGATTTGATTCCTTTTTATGCAGAATCAAAAGATTACAAAGGGGCTCGTGCTTATTTTAGTAAAATAGTTCCCAGAGATAAGCTTGAAAGAATAATGGAAAGGTTAACCTATTATTACAACGATACTGGTAAAACCATAGCAGCTAGATATCATTTTAAAGATTTGATTTCTAGAGATCCTTTTTCTCCAAAGGCGTTTGACTATCAATATCAAATTGTAAAAATATTTACGACAAACAAGAATATTAAGGTCTTAAAACAAGAACTTTATGTTTGGATATCAAGTTTTGGTCCCAAAAGCAGATGGGCTAAGGTTAATGCAAAAAATGAAGGTCTGGTAAAAAAATCGCAAGAATTGATGGAAACGACTTTAAGAACTTATGTGTTGCAGAATCATCAGACAGCGCAGAATTCTAGAGGAGAAACCTCACAACAATTGGCTCAATCGGGATATGAGTTGTATTTTGATAACTTCAAAGATTCAAAAAATATAGGAGATATGCACTTCTTTTTTGCTGAACTATTGTTTGACATGAAAAGTTATGAGAAAGCAGCCTTTCATTACTTATGGGTTGCCGAGAACGACCCCAAAAATAAATATTACGAGAAGGCTATCTTGAACGCAATCTTAGCCTTAGAAAAGAAAATTCCTAATGAGAAAGAAATTAAGAAAGTTGTTGGAGATAGCGCTGATCCGGTAGAGATGGACAGAGCGACAAAGCTTTTTTCTAAGATAGCGGTAAAGTATTTTGATGCATTTCCTAAAACCAAAAATACCGCGGGAGTAAGATATCGCTTGGCCATGCTGTACTATTTCTATAGGCATAAAAAAGAAGCTTTAGAAAGTTTTAAAGAAATAGTTGATAAACATGCGGAAATTCCGGCCGATAGACAGTATGTAGAATCTTCCATTAACTATATACTAGAAATTTATAATAAAGATAAAGACTATAAAAACTTAGAAGAGGTTTCTAAGTGGATGTTAACGAAGCCATCCATAGCGAAGAGTAAATTGGGATTTCAATTACGAGATATCATGCAACAGGCAGCATTTAAGAATGTTGAGGTCGCTAGCAAAGAAGATCAATCCGAGAAAAGTGCTGAAAGTTTTGAGAGCTTTTATAATAAATATAAAGGCACCAATTTAGCAACTAAGGCTGCTTTCAATGCCGGAGTTTCCTACGAAAAATCAGGAAATATGACTAAGGCAATTGAGCAATATCAGGCGGTGCTGAGGAGTAGGTCTAAGCAAGATGCTTCATTAAGGATTCAGGCATTAATGTTTCTTGCCACTTTATATAAGAGAACAGGGCAATACGAAAAAACGGCAGAGTCTTATGAGCGGTTTGCATCTGAGAATCCAAGAGACAAAAGATCTCCGGATTTTTACTACAATGCTGCCATAATTAGAGAAGGCATGAATTTTTATAATTTAGCTCTTAAAAATTATGACAACTATTATAGATTGGTTAAAACAAAAGAGCGATTTGAGGCGATCTTCTACAAGGCAAAGGTACACGAAAAACGAGAACATTATAAAAGTGCTATAGCTGCTTATAAACAATACATTGGCACCAATCCCAGTAATGCGGCTCATCTTATTGAGTCTACTTTTAAAATCGGTTTGTTATATGAAAAACAAAATAACCTTCGATCCAGTAAACCTTGGTACGAAAAAACAATAGCTATTCAGCGAAAAACTAAAAATAAATATGGTCGACAGTATGCTGCTGAGGCTCAATTTAAAATTACATACAAATTAGTAGAAGATTTGATGCTATAAAGCTTCCTAAAAACCCGGCAAAAGCTGGACCGGTTTTAGTGAAGAAAATAAATTTAGCTGAGGTGATTAAAAATGACTTGGCTAAAGTCATCGCTTATGATGATGGTTTTCAAATTGTCGCAGCGTTGACTGCTTTTGGAGAAGTGAATGAGGATATGTATAAGACAATAATTGGCTCTAAAATCCCAGATTTACTTCTAAAAAAAGGAGAAGAAGAAAGGTTAAAGCAGTATAAGGAGGCCATCGCCCAAA
>JAGRAA010000549.1:0-943 GCA_020435185.1 Bdellovibrionales bacterium
TAGGGAACTGTTACCTTTTAATGACCCTTCACAAAGACCAAGCGATGGATTCTAAGGCCTCTACTTCTTCGGCCCAATAGATATACTCTTTAAAATCAGGAAATAATTTTACAAAAGTTGGGTCCTGCCACCTTGAAGCAATCCAGTAAGCATATTTAAATATTCTCAATCCTCTCAACGGGGAGACTAGAGCAACCTGTTCATCTGGAAACTCTCTAAAACGCTCATAGCCATTGATTAAAGCATCCAACTCTTCTTGAAAATCTGTTTGTGAAGACAACAGCATCCAAAAATCCTGAATAATAGGACCTTCTACAAAATCATCAAAGTCTACAAAAAATAATTCTTTTCGAAACTCACTCCCTGGAGGAGGGTCGTTCATCAAAATATTTCCTCGATGACAATCTCCATGAATTCGTTGAAGAGATATTCCCTCCAATCGATCAGAGAGACAATCAATAATCTCATGACACGCTTTTTGGTAACGACCATAAACCTCTGGGGCCACCCAGTCTTTTAACTCCATAACCATTGATTCACAATAATCTGCATCAAAGAGTCGGGGTCTATATCTTGCGCTTTTCTGTATTCCCACATTATGCAAGCGTGCTAATAACCCCCCTACTTGTTCTAATTCATCTAAAAAAAATTCCTGAGGCATTCGCCCATAAGCTTTAGGGAATACACAGCCCCAAAGTCCGTTAAAGTCAAAAACACTTTCTCGGTTAAATCTCATTGGTGCGACGACCGAAATGTCATTTATTTTTAATTCTTCTAAAAAATCGTGCTCTTCTTGAATAGCCTCTTTAGACCATCTATGTGGTCGATAAAATTTAGTGATTAGACGAGTTACTCCATTCCCTGCTTCTTCTAAAAAAATTTCGAAAACCCTATTCTCATAGGAGTTCAATTGAATATACTCTCCTGTAGGACGAAAACCCCC
>JAGRAA010000549.1:958-1622 GCA_020435185.1 Bdellovibrionales bacterium
CTGCCTCAAAAACATGTTCTGGAGTCAATTTATAAAAGTTTTGAGCAGAACCAGACCTCATAGACTTATCCAACTTCAATGGCAATCACGCTAGGTTTGGGAATAGCACTCCCCCCATCCGGCCAATGGCTGGTTAGCTTATCTATAGACTCACTGGTTTCTCCCGGGTGCTGAACAGATAAAAACAATGTTTTGCCATCCTTCGAAAAGCACGGACCCGTAAATTCAGCGTCCTTTGGAGCCGAAGCCACTTGCATAACTTCTCCCGCCTGTGGACCGCTCATCGGAATATAAAACAAACCATTATTTCCAAAAGCATCATAGGGTTTGTTGCCCATAGCATCGCCTGCAATATCTGAAGCCATCCAAAGATCGCCATGATGGTCAAACACTAAATTATCTGGACATGAAAAACCGCTGTCTTTACCTCCAACTAAAAATGTGCTGGCCTTAAATTGCATAGATCCCGAATCGCTATTTTCTTCTTCGATTTTTAAAATACTTCCATGAAAGTTACCTTTAGGCTTATTATTAGTTAAGGTAATATACATACTCCCTGTCCTCGGATCCCTCTCAACATCTTCGGGCCTATCCAAGGGAGTTCCACCTACTATTCTTGCAGCCTCTCTGGTTCGAATCAAAACCTCTGTTTGATCTTTAAAGT
>JAGRAA010000550.1 GCA_020435185.1 Bdellovibrionales bacterium
TTCTTTCCTAAGGACCAATAGTTTGATTGCGGCGACGTATAAATATATTTTATCTTCATCTGGATGAAACTAGATGCTTTTGAGATAAATTGTCAAACTTTTATCCATTTCTTGAAACCTCTTTCTCTGTGCAAGCTGACCGTTAATTATATTAACAAAAAAAAATACATTAAAGACATTGGTCTAGCTTCCCGAAAAATTATCAAATCTTAGGGCTTGTGAGGGACTCAATGTATTTTAAATATTTAGTAATGACTCTAGCTACAATTTCGTTCACCGGATGTTTAGTCAACGACACCTCTGTTACTCCTGAATTTTCTGAAAAGGAAATCGAAAACACCAAAAAGGAACTCACACAAAAAGCAAATTGTTACACCGTTGAAGAAGAGAACTCACCTGTTGAAAATGAAGATGACATTAGTCATTTATCTTCTACATGGTGTTACTACACGGATACATCAAGCCAAGAAACCTATATCTTTAATGGTGATGAGTCCAACCTTGATGGAGGACTTTTTGCCATCATCAGACATAACGAAAATGGAGATCATGAGGTTATCCATGGATCAATGAGCAATGGCGAAATGACCTATCATAGAGCAAATCCAGAAAGTCCAAACCCATTACCCATACCTATCAACGAATCAGAAATTGCCACACGCTATCCTCATTCTTTGATAGAGTTCACCAGAGAGATTTCAAAAAACTTTTTAGAATTAGACTACAAAGCAAAAAACTATGTCGAGCCACCACCAGAAAGATATAATTATGAAGACAGTCTGTACTACATCACCGCTGGAGAGTCTGAAGTTCATTTAGAAAAAGAAAAACAGCCTTGGAATGGATGGTTTTGGCCGTTCGGAAGCCTCACTGCAAACTCAAACTCTCCTTTACATATTTTTGACCGGTTTGTAGAGAAATACTTAGGAAAAAAAGGAAAGGCCTCTGAATGGGAAGATCACAACAGACCAGGAAATGTTGTGGGAGGACACTGCAATGGATGGTCCGCGGCCTCTATATTATATCCAGAGCCAGAAGAAAAAGTTTATTCTCCTGAACTAGGACAAGACATAGATAGAAAGACATCCAAAGCATTACTCACAGTAAGTAGCTTTTGCGTGCATTGGGCTTTTTACGGCAAAAGATTTTATCTTTCTTCGCCAAAAGATGAAGAAGAAGATATTGCTCCGGAGTTATTTCATAAAGTCTTACTCTACTACATAAAAAAACTTGGTAAACCCGTAGCCATGGATTACTACCCTGGATATTGGGTGGATAACACTGTCATATCTGGTTATAAATTCAAAATTAAACGCCTTGAGGACCATGAATACAAATACCGTGTCGATGCCGATTTAACGACTCATTACTATACTGAAAACGACAAAAAAGGTGTGGCCCCCATCAAAATACGATCTTATAGCTATTATCTAGATGTCGATGATAATGGCATAATCACTAAAGGAAAATGGATTTCGAAAAACCCTGACTTCATGTGGGTTCCACTTGCTGCAAGAAATTGTGGAAGACAAAATCCTCATGTCACTAAAGAACTCGTTGAAAAAATTGTCTACAGAACGCCTACGATTCAAGATCCAGGGCAAGATCCAGGGC
>JAGRAA010000551.1 GCA_020435185.1 Bdellovibrionales bacterium
GTCTCGCGGTCTCTAGTGTTTTTAATCCGTATCCGCGGATAGAAGAGCGAAAAAACTTTCTTAATCAGGACAGTGTTGTCAAAGCAAGAGTTCCAGAATTCACCCACTGAGTGAAGCGTCATTTTCTATAAATTTAGACAGAGCTGACATTGAAAATAGAATTTGGTAAATAGCTTTTTAGTAACACCAAGGAGCCTCGCTGATGAAATTTGAGATAGAGCCATTTAGCTATGTACCTTCAAAATCTGTACTGAATAAGATTAAAATAGTACCTAGCAAAGAGAAGCTTACAGCAGCTGCTGGACTAGGCACGGTGGTAGAAATTTTTGATCAATCGGGACTAAGGGATCAATTTATAAAATGTTTACCTGAGCGTAAGAGTTCAAGATCTATTGGTTCCTACAAATTAGCCTTAAATATGTTGTGTGGTTTTATTCACGGATTTGATTGTTTAGATGATTTTGACCATATGAGTGAGGAGCACGCCCTAAAAGCCTTATTTGGCGAAGAGACTCCCGCGGCCAGGACATTGGGAGATTTTTTACGAGATTTCAGTGCTGAGAATATTTCAGATTTAAACAGGTTTTTATCTCGCATGGGCTGGAGCCTACTTCATTCCCTGCAAGAGAGCTTGCCCGAGGAGTTTAAACCCAATGAGGCTTGTTTGGATATAGATTCCACCGATCACCCTCAAAGCGGGAACAATATGGAAGGTCTTGCGTGGAACTATAAAAACCACTGGTGTTTAGATTCTCAGGTGGTATTTGATCAAATGGGATTTTGCCGTGGTTTTGATTTGCGTGAAGGTAATACCAAGTCAGGAGTGGGAGCGGATTGGCTTTTAGGGCAAGCTCTTAATGATGGGAAGAAACAATACGTTCGTAAATTTGAAGGAAGAACAATCGTTAGAGCGGATAGTGCCTATTGCAACCAAGATGTCATTAAAACTTTGGTAAAAAAAGGAGTTTTATTTACCTTAACAGCTCATAATGGAACGACCCACTGGAAAGACGAGTTTGAACAACAAGGTTTAAGTTGGACACCATGGGTGTACACAGATCAACAAAAAGAGTTATCCGAAAAAAAGGGTAAAGAATTGCCACAAGTGGAACTGGCTAGGTTTCATTGGTCTCCCAAGTGGTCACAGAAAGAAGAATCTAAATTAGTATTTCCGATCATTGTTAAGCGCACATTGAATAAAGAAAGATTTGAAGAGGCTCGGCGTAAAAGTAGCCAACTGCGATTAATGCAAGACGATGGTTACTTGAAAGAGGATCCTTATGATTACTATGCCATCGTCACCAACTATCCCTTGGATTTAGCAACAGATAAAGTTGATCAAAATGACAAAGCCAAAAAAGTGAAAAGATACAGTTTACAGGAAGTAATGGCTCGCCATCAAAAGCGCGGAGCTATGGAAAATTTCATACGTGAGGAGAAGTATGGGTATGATCTTAAACACTTTCCCTGTCAAAAACTCAACGCCAATAGGGCTTACGGATTATTGGCCATGGTGGCGCATAATCTGCTTCGATGGGTGTCGGTGATGATGAGACCTGAAAGACCTCATTTTTCAAAAAAACTACGTAAGCGTTTTGTATTTCATGCCGGTAAAGTCGTAAAAACAGCTCGGCAAACATTTTTGCAAATTGTTGAACAAGGCTACAAGGAGGTGAGAAAACTCAGAGAGGTTTGGGGGTTTGAACCGGAAAGAATTCCCCTACAAAATTCCTCAGCGTAGAACTAAGTCTGAGGACTGGAGTCAGATCTTTGAAAACCTAAAAACCAAAGGAGGATTGTGTGAAGCAGTTCACTTGGAGAAAGGTGGGCGAGGATTTGAATCTGCGACTGGCTCCGAATAAGGAGCTGGCTACCAACAAAATACGCCCCGAATGAAAGTCGAATCCGACTTAAAAGGATGCTTGCGCCCCGAAGGTGAGCCCGCGCATAAGAAGTCCACGCACCAGAGAGGTGGTGATACAGATTTTGGACAAATTTGTCCGTTCACTTTTCCTAAATGGAGAAGTGTGAAATTTTAAATTCTATTTTTCCTAACAAAACACGTTTGACGCGTTTAATCCGCGGATCCGGGTTTTAACTACTTAATGTCTTTGGTC
>JAGRAA010000552.1 GCA_020435185.1 Bdellovibrionales bacterium
GTACGACATAGTTGTTAAATTGGCTAACGAATATGTAGACTCAGCAGATGTAACAAAAGATTTATTTGCTATTTCTAATACGGGATTGGTGCCAGTAAAAGAATTGGGATCCTTCGAATATAAAAAGTCGATTCCTACTATATTCCGAAGAGATCGACATAGAATTATTCAGCTGAATGGTTATTTGGCAAAATCTACGGCAGGAGTTGTTCAAGCGGACTTAACAAAACAATTTGCAAGTTTAGAGTTACCTAAAGGAGTAGAATTCAAGTTTGTTGGAAACGCTGAAAGTCAATCGGAAGCAGGGTTTGAAATTTTAAAGGCCTTTGGCTTGGCCGTTATTTTGACCTATATGATTTTGGCTGCGATTATGAATTCTTTTATACATCCTTTTACGATAGCGACATCTATTTTGACGTCTTTTTCTGGAGTTTTTATTTTACTATTCTTCTTAGACTCTTCTATTAATATTGCTTCTATGTTGGGGATAGTGATGTTAGTGGGTTTGGCGGTAAATAATGCTATTTTGATCTTAGAGGTAACCATTAATAAATTAGAAGACGATCCCAATATGAGCTTAGAGACGGCGATATGGACAGGTGTTGAGTCTAAGTTTAAAGCTGTGCTTATGACTTCGATTGCTATTGTATTTGGTCTATTGCCACAGTTATGGTCTCCGGACGGAGCGAAGGCATCCATGGGCGCCGTTATCGTTGGAGGGGTTTTGGCCTCGATCTTCTTTACATTTTTCTTAACGCCACAAACATTCTATTACCTTGAAAAACTTCGTCTATGGGTAGGAGCAAAAGCGCGTTGATAAGTTTTATCAGAAAAGGCTCAAACAGAGCTTGATTTGAGCCTTTTTCTGATACCGTTGATTCAGTTCTAAAAGACCTTTTGGTTTTACTAAAAAGTCATTTTTTAATCGAGAAAGAATCTTGTCCACTTCGTGGATATAGATTGCAGCGCTTTCTTGATGATAGCCGTAGTGAAGATATAAAGGTTCGGAATTTTTTTTGTCTTTATTAAGAATTTCTAAAAGTTTAAAAAAATATTCAAATGAAACATAGTCGGCAAGTCCCATATTGTTTGGGAACTGCATAATAGAACTTTCCTTTGTGATCATTTGAAAGGGTTGAGTTTGTAGGCTTATATTGCTCCATATTTTTTTTGCCCAATGGGAAAGTAACGTTTTGGGGTAAAGCTGGGCGACTAACTGTGCTGGAACAGCAGAGCTTTCAAAGGCTATTCCTTCTATTGCTAAAGCAGCTCTTACTTTAGCTGAAGCCATCCATCCACCAGCACGAAAGCTCGTTATAGGGCCAAAGCCATTTTGTTCTAAAATTTGTTTACTATATTGAATCATTTTTCTTATTTCATCAAAACTATAGGCAAAGAGAGGGACATCACCTCCTGGGGTTTTAGTGAAGTGATGAGTATACTTTTCTCCGAGATAACGAGGTCCCTGACGATAAACTACGCCGGCGGCATCGACAAAGTGTTTCCAGGGGTGAATATGGAGTCCGATTTCATCTCCTGGCCGAAGTACAGATTGAATTCGTTCAATGATTTGTTTTTTTGAAAGTGACAGATCTGCAGTAAAGTAGGCAGCGTTTAAGAAGTGTACATGTTTAATTTCAGGATGTTTTTCTCTAAAGTTTTGCATCGCTTGAATATTTTCAGGAGAAAGACTGTCTCCCTCCCAATCTACAGAAAGTACAAAGTCGATTTCCTTTGAGGAAGCATAAAGTGAAAACAATAGATTTTGAAAAAATATTATGCTTAGAAAGTATTTAAAAAAAATAATATTTTCCCCCCTTCTAAATTTGACCTATTTTTGACTATCTTTGCTTAACGCTCAGGTCAAAGTAAAAAGGGGAGAATAAAAAAAATATAATTTATTAAGTATTAACGATTAAAATCTTCTTCCTCTGCGGCATCCGAGTTTTTCACAAGTTCTAGGTCTTCTAGAGCTCTCTCTACATCTTTGTAGGGCTTCGTGCTGCACCCGTTGAGGTCGGTGTCCATGAGCTCTAAAAATTCGCCCACTACGGTTTTGGGCTTCACAAATGATGTCTCTTCCTAAAACTTGATCTCTGATAGCATCAGTAAGTACGTCTCTGAATATATCTCCAAGATCAATTTTATTGTTTTGCTGGTTGTGACTTTGTAGAAGTTGATCTTCTAGATTGGCATCTTCTTCGTCTAAGATTAGAGTAAGTTCTTCTGCAGAAATCTGCCTTTCGAAGTTAGTGGTTTCTGAGCTTGAGAAGTCTCCTCCTGAAGTTTTAGCAAAAGCCGATTGGCCTAAGGCAATTGCCACAATAGTAATAAATAGATGTTTCATTTTTCCCCCTCTATATTTTTTAATATCGTAACAGGCCTATGTGCATTTCTGATGCCATGTTTTAGGAGTCAAAGTGATACTGATGAGCGATTTGGGTTGTATTTTGAAATGTGTTTGAGAGGTTAAATTCAAGATTGTGACTTATTGGTTACAAAAAAACTGGCTCACATAAAACATTTCTGTGAGCCAGCCTCTATATTTATTGTGCAGATTTAAGTAGCTTAATAGTTTCAGAGGCCATGTGAGGCATATCCATTCCCACCTGTTGAGCCTTAAGAACGGCTTCTTCAGGAGAGAGTCCGCAGTCATGAAACAGATGCGCGGCTAGCCATGAGCTTGCGCGATTTCCTGAGGCGCAATAGACCAGCGTTTTACCATCTTCTTCGAAGTCTACCTCGGCATTAACTTCTCTGACTTTGGCAGGAGTCAAGGCATGGCAGCCTGTAACCGGAATATTTACATATTCTAACCCAGCACTTTCTGCCAATTCTTTTTCATTCGGTAGGCTT